>OMSS01000097.1:0-9119 GCA_900313795.1 uncultured bacterium
CGTCAAAGATTTACGTCGTAAATGAGAATGGGAAAATGTGCAAACCATATACTTATAATTACGTTCGTTCTTTTGATGAAAACACCTTCAAAATCAAGTATAGCGAGGATAGAAGCAAAAAATTTGCAGTCAAATATTTTGCAAAAGGTTATAAATATAAATTATTCGGAATTATCCCTTGTGACAGGCACTTTATAAACGTTGAAAATGGCGGCAAATTGTACCTTTTGGGGACAGATATCAATGGTCGTGATAATTTCTCGAGGTTGCTTTTTGGTGGGCAAATTTCACTTACCGTTGGATTTTTGGCGTTGTTTATTTGTTTTCCGTTAGGGCTTTTGTATGGTGGAATTTCGGGGTATTTTGGCGGAAAGACAGACTTTTTGATGATGAGGTTTGCAGAAGCCGTGATGAGTATTCCAAGTTTTTATCTTTTGATAATTTTGGCATCGATTTTGCCTGCGGGCATGACGAGTGTACAGAGATTTGCTTTGATTGTCGCAATCCTTGCGTTTATTGGTTGGGCAGGTTTTGCGAGGGTAATTCGAGGAATGGTACTTTCGATTAAAAAGCAGGAGTATGTTTCTGCGGCTGTGGCATCTGGGGCTTCGAAAATGAGAATAATTTTGAAACATATTTTGCCTCAAACGATGAGTTATGTAATCGTTGCAATGACTTTGAGCATACCGTCTTATATTCTTTCGGAATCGGGATTGAGTTTTTTGGGTTTGGGTATTCAGCAGCCCGATGCAAGTTGGGGAAATATGCTCAAAGAGGCACAGGAGTTTGTTAATATAACTTCGAGGCCTTGGCTTTTGATGCCCGGATTTTTAATTTTTGTTGCCGTTTTAGCATTTAACGTAATCGGTGATACAATTAGAGATGTAGTTGACCCAAAAAGTAAGGTGAGGTAAAAATGCCCGATTTTTCAATTTTATTTGTTTCTTTGGACAGTGATGTAATTGTCAGAATTTTGCTTTCCGTTATTTTGGGTTTTATCATTGGTTTGGAACGTGAAATTACCAATAAGGCTGCCGGTTTGCGGACAAATATTCTTGTCAGTGTCGGCTCTTGTTTGTTCACGATTTTGTCAATATACGGATTTTCAAATGCATTAAGCATTTATCCGATGGGCGACCCTGCGAGAGTTGCGGCACAAATCTTAACTGGTATCGGTTTTATCGGTGGTGGTTGCGTTTTGAGACACGGAACGAGTATTTTTGGTTTGACTACTGCTGCAACACTTTGGGCAACAGCAAGTGTCGGCATGGCCTGCGGTTGCGGAAAGTTCGGTCTTGCTATTTTATGTGCAATCCTCTCTGTTGCAACTTTGACTTTAATTAGAATTTTTGAAAGAAATTGTATCCCTAAAACTCAAAAAAATAACAAAAATATGAAGGTATCATTGATTTGTGCGGACGATGATTTTCCGTCTTTGATTACCGATATTCCGAAATTATTTCCGAATATTTCTTCAATGACAAAAAAAGATGCAGGTTATGAAAAAAATTGCATCAAAATTTCCTTCGAAACCCTTGTATGCTGCAAGAATACAGTAGAATTTGTGTTCGAAAAATTTGCGGGCGATTTGAGGGTAAAAGATATTTCTGTTAAGGAATTGAGCGAATAGGGAAAGTTATGTTACAATAGATTTAACAAACCAATAGGATAGTGTGTATGAGCGAAGATTTAGAAAAATTATATTGTAATGTTCCGCCGACAAAAATTCGGAACAGAGAAGAAAAATTCCGCCCCGCAAGAACAACACCTTTTTGGGAAACAATTGCGGACATGTTTTTCTTCAATATGTTACAACACAGATTTCACTCAATGCTTGTTAAAAACGAAGAACTGTTTGAGGAAAGAAATAAAGACGCTGCGACGATTTTCTTTGCTCCTCACGGCAACTGGTGGGACGGCATCGTCGGTTACAACATGCTCAGAAGAGTTTTTCACCACACCGTTCGAGTAATGGTCGAAGAAATGAACAGATTTCCCCTTCTCTCAAGAGCGGGTGCTTTTCCTGTCAACAAACGTTCTTCTCAAGAAGCAATGAAGTCTTTGAAATATGCTATTGATGATTTGGGTCAAAATCCTGACCACGGTCTTTGGATTTTTCCTCAAGGTGTTATTAAACCGCCAAATTACAGGCCTTTTGAGTTTCAAACTGGCATGACTTATATCGCCGAGAAAATTGCCCAAAAATATGGTGCAATCAACCTCGTTCCGGTTGCGGTCGCTTTTGCGTTTTTGCGTGAAGATCAACCCGAAGTCCTCGTTGAGGTCGGAAAGCCGATAATCTTGACGAAAGATGATGTTGTCGGTTTGGACAGGCATGAATTTACCCACAAATTGGAAAAAGATTTTACGGAATTTTGTGACAATCAACTCAACGACATTTCAAAAGGTCATTTCCAAGGTTATAGGCAACTTTTCGTAAAACGAGTTCATTGGTATCGTCGAATTGAAAAGAAATTAAAAGGTATCGGCATGAAAGGCTCAGGCATTTAGTTTTAGAAATTTTGACATAAAAAAAGAGGCTCAATTGAGACCTCTTTTTTGTTTTGAAAAATATTTTATAAAATATTTTGAATGTCTTTAAAGTCAGTGATGACGTTCGTTACGCAGTCGATTGATTTGTAAAAATCAACTGGTT
The DNA here is from genome assembly GCA_900313795.1 of uncultured bacterium. Classification (GTDB taxonomy): domain Bacteria; phylum Cyanobacteriota; class Vampirovibrionia; order Gastranaerophilales; family Gastranaerophilaceae; genus RUG841. Next base: position 2,657 of record OMSS01000097.1, read on the forward strand.
CTTTTGATGCAACTGCAATAATTCTCTTGACGCCTGCTGAAGTTGCCGCTTTTATGCCAGAAATTGCATCTTCAAAAACGATACAATCTTCTGGAGCAACGTTGATTTTTTTTGCTGCAATTTCGTAAATGTCAGGTGCCGGTTTTCCTGGGATAGTGCCGTCTGAGTATACAATTTTGTCAATGTCAAACCATTTTGCCAAGTTGAAAACATCAATGTAAAAATCGACGTTGATTTTTTCTGACATCGTTGCAATCGTGTGAGGAATTTTGTTTTCGCAAAGATAATCCAAAAATTCTTCAACTCCGCTTGCAAGTTTCGTGTTCTCTGGGTCTTTCTTGCACATGTCAAGATAAATCAATTCTTTTTCTTCTGCAATTTTTCTGATTTCTTCATCAGATGGTTTGTAACCAAGTGCGTATTCAATAATTTCGGCGTTTCTTCTGCCGAACATGTGATGCACCATTTCATAATCGTCAAATGGCGTTCCTCTTAACTTTCTTGAGGTCTCAATCCAAGCATCGTAATGTTTTTGGGAGTCCCAAAATAGTGTTCCGTTAAAGTCAAAAATAATACCTTTTTCTTTCATATAAAAACCCCCTCGAGCCTTATTATACATGGTTTTACAATATTTAACAATTAGAAAAATTTGTTAAAGTTTTTAATTTTTTTGTCGATAATTGTCATGTAAGTGTAAAGGCGTGAATTATGGAATTCAATGATTATTTATTAAAAAGATTATCGGCATTGTCCATTCAAAAGGCTGCTGGCAAAGATAGCGGCTATGATACATCGTCTGCTTATGATGTTTCGATTTTTGAATCGGCAAACGCTCAAGACTTACAAAATCTCGATTATGCAAAATTATTAAATTCGACAGATTCTGCATCTTTGAATGATGGTGTTACTGACCAAACTCAAAAAAGTTTGAACAGTATTTTAAAAAGTTTTATTAGTTTAGATGAAATCCAAGAAGCCGCTGATACAAATGGCGATGGTAAAGTTGACGAATCAGAATTGGAGGCTTATATTTCGTCAATCGCAGGTGCAGATGGCGATGCTTCTTCTCTTACAATGGAAGATATTGATGCTGTAATTGCTGATTTGGGAGTCGATCTTGATACGATTGCTGAAACTGCAATGAATGATGCGTTGAAAGAACTTCAAGATGCTGTTAAAGCACAACAAGATGAACAACAAGAAAAACTTGATGAACTTGAAGAAGAGCAAAAGGCTCAAGAGGCTAAACAAGCACAACAAGCACAAAGTGCAGGTTCAACAGGCGGTTCAGGTAGCGTAGGCGGAAACTATGGTGGTTCAGGCGTTTCTGGTTCATCAAGTGCTTCAAAGAAAACTGCTGATAGCACAAAATCAACTGCTGAAACAATTCAAGAACTTGAAAAAGAAATTTCTGACAAAAATGCAGAAATCGATGAAGTAGAAGCACAAGCAGAAGAACAAATCAAAGAACAAGAAGCAGCAAAAGAAAAAGCCATGAAGCAAAATGGCGTTTCTGATGACGAATACAAGGCTTACCAAGAAAAAGAACAAGAATTAGAAAAACAAATTACAGAAAAAGAATCTGCAATTAAAGAACAAGATGAAAAAATTACGTCAAGCAATGCATCAATTTCATCAAATGAAAACTATATTTCTTCATTGGATTCACAAATTGCAGCAAACAAATCAGCACTTTCTTCACTCGATTCAAATAGCGATTCATATCAATCTAAAAAATCAGATATGGAATCAAAAAATGCTAAATTAGAAGAAGAAAAAGCAGCAAAAGAAAAGGAAAACGAAAACCTTAAAAAAGAAGTAGAAACAGCAGAAAACAAAAAGAAAGAACTCGAAACTCAAAAGAAAGAAATTGAAACTCAAAAACAACAACTTTTGAGCGACACTTTGAAGAATTCAAAAAATTTCGCAAAAGGTGTAGGTTCTTCAGAAGCAGTTGACGCAATCAAAACTCAAATCGGAAAATATGATGAAAATATCGCTCAAATCAGAAGCGAAAAAGACACAAAAGTCGCTGGTTTGAGGGAAGAAGTTCAAACACTTGAAACAAAATTGCAAGATGCAAAACAAAAAGAAAAATTGGATTCAGTTTTGGACGAAAACAAACTCACAACATCAAATCTTCCTGACGGATTGTTTAAAGACGGTGCTTTGTCAGGTAAAGAAGACAAAGTCGCTGAAATCGCTGAAAAATACGGCTTAGAACCTGAATTCTTGGCATCAATTATGTGTCTTGAAACGGGTTACGGTACAAGTTACATCTTGAACAACTGCAATAACCCCGGTGGTACAACTGGTTCAGGCTCAGGCGGTAGTTACACAACAAGCGATGGCCGTACATTTGCAAAATACAATTCAATCGATGACGGTATTGAAGCAATGGCTAAAAACCTTTCAGGATACACAAGATATGAAGGCGTAAATTCAGTAGATATCGACAACGTTGATGCAATCGGTGCTAAATATTGTGTAGGCGGCGATTGGGCTAACAAAGTTAGAAGTATTTATAAACAATTAAAAAGCTAATCAATTATAAAATTCCTCAAAAATGGGGAATTTTTTTTGTGTAAAAAAGTTTGTAACATTTCTTAATCATAAATTAAAGTTTTAATTCGATTGGTCGATAATACATGTGTAAGTGTAAGAAAAGGTTGTTTATTATGGATTTCAACAGTTATTTGATTAAAAGACTCTCAGCATTGTCAGTCCAAAAGACTGCTGGTAAAAATGATGGTTACGACACAGGTGCAGTTGCCAACATTTCAATCTTTTCAGGTGCAAGTGCACAAGATTTAAAATCACTCGACTATTCAAAATTGTTGAGCGATATTTCAGACAAAGAATTGAACGAAGGTGTTACTGATCAAACTCAAAAAAGTTTGAATAATATTTTGAAAAGTTTCGTAGACTTGGACGAAGTTAAAGAAGCAGCAGACGTTGACGGTGACGGCGAAGTTACAGAAGCAGAATTGCAAGATTACATCTCACAAATTGCAGGTGCAGATGGTGATGCAAACACTTTGACAATGGATGATATCAACGCTGTTATCGATGAATTGGGAATTGATTTGGAATCAATTGCTGAAAAATCAATGAACGAAGCACTTAAGGCTCTTGAAGAAGAAAACGATGCGAAAGCAATCGATGATCTTGAAGAAGAAAAAGAAACAGAAAAGGCTAAACAAGCCCAACAAGCACAAGGTTCAGGTTCAACTGGCTCAGCAGGTGGAAACTACGGTGGTTCAGGCGTTTCTGGTTCAAGTGCATCTTCAGCAGCAAACAAATCAAACGAACCCAAAACAATCGATAATATGTCACTTGAAGAATTAGAATCAGAAAAGAAAACAAGACAATCTGAAATGCAAGAAGCACAAGATGCTGTAAATGCAATTCACAGTGGAGAAAACGATCAAGTTAAGGCTGCACAAGAAAAAGCAGATGAAGCAAAAGAAAAATACGAAAAAGCATTAAAAGATGACAAAAATGTTCCTGATGAATTAAAGAACAAACAAACTCAAAATACTAAATCGATTGAAGATAATCAAAAGAAAATCGATGACAAAGAAGTTGCTATAAACAACAAAGAATCAGACATTTCTAACCAAGAAAACACTGTTTCTTCACATGAAAGCAGTTTGTCTTCACTCGAAAGTTCATTGTCTTCATTACCTTCTCCAACAGGGAAAGAAGAAGATAAAGAAAAAGACGCACAAATTGCAGAAAAGAAACAAAGCATAGAATCACAAATTTCTGCAAAGAAAGAAGAACTTGAAGCAGCAAAAACAAAACTTCAAGAAGAAAAAACCGCTCTTAGCAAATTGAACGAAGAAAAGGGCAAACTCGAAGTTGAAAAGGGACAATTAGAAAAAGCAAAACAAGATATCCAAAAAGAAATCGAAGCAAAATGCTCAAAAGAAACTAAAGAAGCAATGACTGCTTACAACGAAGCAAAAACAAACGTTGAAACAGTTAAGAAATCAGAATTGTCAACAGCAACTGCTGCACTTGACAAAGCAAGATCTTCAGTTTCAGAAATTGAAGCAAAAATCACAGAAGTTAAGAACAAGAAAACTGAAAAAGAAAACAGCGTTAACAAATTCAGTTTCGACTTCGATGAAAACATGAGTGCTGAACAAAAGGCTGCACTTGAAAAATTTGAAGAAAACTATGAAAAGAACAAGGACAGATACGAAGCAGTAGCAGAAAAGACAGGCGTTCCTGCTGAATTGGTTGCAGCAATCCACTGGAGAGAAAGTTCAGGAAACTTTGGTACATACCTCCATAACGGCGACCCGCTCGGCAAACCGACAACTCACGTTCCGGCTGGTATCAATTACAGCAACTGGGAAGATGCAGCATGTGATGCAATGACAAGATACATTGACCAAGACAAACTTGATAAAGATGATGTTAACACATACTATGAAGTTGCTGAAAGATACAACGGATTGGGTTACAGAAATAAAGGTGTTGCTTCACCTTACGTTTGGGCAGGTTCTTCAAACTACTCTTGCGGTAAATATGTAGCAGATGGTCAATACGATCCGAACCACGTTGACAGACAATTAGGTGTTGCAGTTATGTTGAAGAGATTGATGTCATAATTGGCAACAAAGATTTAAAAACTCCCCTCAAAAGGGGGAGTTTTTTTATTGGATATCGACAGAAATGTTTGTGAATTCAATGTCATCGTAGTCGATGTATGCAGTTTGGAAAAGATTTTTTCCTGCTTTAATTGTGATGGAATTTTTTTTGTTTTGTTTGATTAAGTTTTTCGGAATTCGAATTTTTTGGTTGTCCCCATTGAGGTGAATTTCGCAGATTTTGTTGCCATTACAGTAAACTTCTGGTGCTGAGGCGAAACTTGTTCTGACTTTTGATTGACCGGCATTTTTGGCGGCAAGAGTGTCTATGCCGATGATTGAGCCGATAGTGATGATTGCATCTTTGCCAGAAAATGTTGGAATGAAAAAGTCTTTTGAATAGAATGCACCGATTGCTTTTGAGGTGAAATCTTCTGCGTTTGCTGAATTTATACTGTAATTGTTGTCTCCAAGGTGAATCATGTCCGTTTCTATTGAGATGTTGCCGACTTCTGTTTTTTCAATCCCGATGATAAGAGGAGTTTTGCCTGTTTCATTAATAGTGAGTGAAAATGGCTTGTAGCCGTCTTTTTGGACAGATAAAATCGTTGGTGCTTTGATTTTTGCATTGAGTTCAAAACGTCCCTCGTTGTCTGTGATTGTGACGAATTTCAAAGCAGGAGCGGAAACTTTTGCTTGAGGAACACCTTTTCCTGTTTTTGAGTCGATGATTTGGCTGAAATTTTTCAGTTCTTCATTTTTTTGCACACCGCCCGTTACGGCTGCATTTCCCTGAAGAACGACAAAAAACATAATAAATAATACACTTAATATTCTTTTCATAAAAAATCCCCTCTTACATCACAATATAAAATTTTTTTATGTCGAATTAATCCTGACGAGTTTGAATTTGAGAGATGATATTAAGATTTTTAGATTTTGAATGTTACATTTGTTTCACATTTTGTTTGAATATGGTATTATAATTTTCTAAAGGAGAGTGTTTTATGTTGAAAAAAATTGCGTCTGTGTTGATTTTGGTGATTGTCGGATTATGTTTGTTGTACGGCTGTTTTGCGTTTGTTCAGAAGAAACAACTGCAAAAAGCGGAAGGGCTTTATCAAATCCCTCGTACTGAACTTCTGAATAAAATTATTGCGGAAAAGAACCTTCATTCTTATGTAGAAATCGGGTTGAGCAATCCTTATGCAAACTATACGAACATCATTGCGGAGCAAAAATATTCTGTAGACCCGTTTGTTGTTAACGGATTTGATTTTTCTGATGAGGAAAGTTTCCAAAAATGGCTGCCTTATTGCACCCATAGAATGACGAGTGATGAGTTTTTTGCACAAAATCATGATAAGTATGATATTTTCTTTATTGACGGTTTGCACGAAGAATCTCAATGCGATAGAGATATCCAAAATGCCCTTAGTGCAGTTAATGAGGGAGGTTACGTCGTGGTAAGAGACGTTTTGCCAAGGACGGAAGCACAACAATCTTTTCCCAAAAAAACGAACGGAATTTGGGTTGGCAATGTTTGGAAATCTTTTTATAAAATTGCCAAGATGAATAACCCGAATCTCGAAGTCTATCTCGTCAATAAAGAAAGAGGTTTGGGCGTAATCCACAAGTTGAAAAACTTTAACTACGTTGTTCCTAAAAAGGACGGAATTACCTATAAAGATTATGTTGAAAATATCGACAAAATCGTTGAGGTCATTGACTTAAAGGACGTTGATAAAAAATTGAAATAGACATAATCAAAAAAGGCGGAGTGAAAATTCCGCCTTTTGGGTCTAAATTAAGTGTGTCGTCATTTATTGATTTTTTGAAACACAACTTGTCAAAGCATCTGT
>OMSS01000097.1:9176-12703 GCA_900313795.1 uncultured bacterium
TTTTTTCGATTTCGATAATTTTTATATTGAATTTGTCACTCAATGAGAGGTTTCCTTTCGGTATAAGGATTTTTTTGAAGCCCAATTTTTGTGCTTCTGCAATTCTTTTTTCGATGTTGTTAACTTTTCTTATTTCGCCTGAAAGCCCGATTTCGCCGACGATTACGGTGTCAGGACTGACCAAGACATCTCTTGCACAAGTTATGATAGCAAGTGCAACGCCTAAGTCTGCTGCGGGTTCGTCGATTTCGATACCACCTGTTATGTTGACGTAAACGTCACTTGTGTTGAATTTTAAACCTATTCTTTTTTCAATGACAGCAAGGATTTGAAGCAATCTGTTGTAATCAATACCGTTTGTAACTCGGCGTGGGGCGGGGTATGCCGTTGTGCCGACGAGGGCTTGAATTTCTGCTGTTATGACTCTGCTTCCTTCAAACGCCATAATCACGGTACTTCCAGGGGTTGATGTGCCACTTCGTTCGCTCAAGAAAATTTCGTTCGGGTTGGAAATTTCTCTCAAACCTGTTTCGACCATGTTGAAAATTCCGATTTCGTTTGTGCTGCCGAAACGATTTTTTATGCTCCTCAAAATTCTGTAAGACTTGTATTTGTCCCCTTCAAAGTGGAGAACAACATCGACCATGTGTTCCAAAACTCTTGGTCCAGCGATGTTTCCGTCTTTTGTAACGTGTCCGATTATGATTGTTGTGATGTTTTTGCATTTCGCAATTTCTGTGAAAATGTTTGTGCATTCTCGAATTTGCGAAACGCTTCCTGCTCCGCTTGTGATATTTGGGTCAAAAACCGCTTGAATACTGTCTATGATTAAAAAATCCGGTTTAATTTCTGAAATTTGTTTTTTTATGTTAGAAACGTCTGTTTGCGAGTAAACATAAATGTTTTCAGAGTTTACGTTCAATCTTTCTGCTCTGAGTTTGACCTGATTTGCAGATTCTTCTGCACAAACGTAAAGAGCCTTTTTGTTAACATCTGAAATTGCCCTTGCTGTTTGCAAAACGAGGGTGGATTTTCCAATTCCGCTCGGGCCGCTGAACAGGATGGCCTCGCCTCTGCAATCCAGACATGAGCAGTGCAGAATGTAGCATCCATGCATAGCCAAGTGCCTTTCCAGCGAGAGGCATGACATGAAGACAGTGTCATGTGCGAGTCCTGCGCGCATATTTTTCAGGAAGGATATCACTATTCCTCCGTTTCCCATCTCCTCGTAGACAACGTAGCGCTGTTGCCCTCCCTGGACCCCTATCGAACGGCGTTCAAGCTCGCCTTTGCGCCAGACTGTGATTTCGGGCTTTTCCGCCACCACCGTCCAGCCATTGTCTGCGTCGGGAAGAGCGTCCACAAAGCAAAACCTGTAATCGAGCCTTGTTACGACCGGGATGGCCTTGCAAGTCCCGTCTCCGGCAGCGAATTTGATGGCGTTCTCCGGGAAATCTGTCCTCTCCAGCCCTTCAATCCTCAGCTCCGCCGGGCCAATGTTCAGCTGCATATTCATTTACGTACTTTTTCTTGGCTTCTGCCATACGGCAGAGATAGTCAAGGCTTCCGTTTACCTTCTTCTCTTCCGTCGCAGCCTCGTAGCAGACATTGCAAATCGAGTGCAGCCTGCACCCATCGCATTCCTCGTGGGGAGGAAGCTTTTTCGCCTCGCTGCGGATATATTCCCAGGCTCCCTTCACTCCGCTCTCAAGCAGAGATTTCGTTGGTTTTGCCATGCTGACGCAAGGCGACATCGTGCCTTCCCAGTCGATCCAGAGCGAAGTGCTTCCTGCGCGGCAGCTGAGTGTCTGCGGTCCTTTCGGGACGAAGCTGTCCAGGAAAATCTTGCGTTCGGCTATGTAGCGGTCAAAATTGTCTCCCTTCTTGTAGCGCATGTACTCCATATCGACCTTTGCAGCCTTTTCCGGCGAGAGCCTGTGGGCGCAGACATTGCGCCCGCAGCATTGGGGCCTGCAGTCCGGGAACATGTAGCCGTTCACCTCAGCAGGGATTTCCAGCTCTTTCGCAGTGGCGATCATCTTGTCGTAGTCCTCCTCGTTGTCTTTGAAGATGCTGACGTTCATCTTAGTGTCAATGCCGTGTTTCTTGAGAAGCAGCAGGCCCCTCATGCACTTGTCATAGCCGTTGAAAGAGTGGCAGGCTCGTTCGTAGGTCTCATTCGAGCCTCCGTAGAGGGTGACGTTGACGCGCCTGGGCTTTAGTTTTTCGAAGAGGTCTGCGGTTTCTTCATCGATCAGCGTCCCGTTAGTGTTGAGCGTCAAGATGAAACCCATTCCACGGAGCTTCTCGTACAGCTGCTTGAATTGCGGGTAGAGAAGCGGTTCGCCTCCTGTCAGGAGGATGAAGAGGGTCCCCATGCGGCGGAGTTCCTCGGCTGTTTTCAGCCAGAACTCCAGGGGGCGGAGACCACCTTCCTTCTCTACGGCCTTCCTGTCGGTGCGGATGAAGCAGACCTCGCAGCTTAAATTGCAGATAGGAGTCAGCTCGAAGTTTGCGCTGATTGGCACACCAGCCTCAGCTGCCTTCGCGACCAGTCTCTTTTCAAGGCCATCATCCTCTAGAAAGTCCATCGGGAAACTAATTAGTCGTATGTCAGGCAACGACTATGATCTGTCGACTACCCAAGAGTCCCGATCCAAATTTTTCGTAGCGTGCAAATTGGTTCCGCCAGCTGTCCAAATAATCACGGGTATAGATTCTTTATTGGAAGTATCAGCATCATCCAAATAATAGCCGGTCAGATACTCGTCATTCGTAGGTGATTCATGGGTCTCATTTTCATGACCAGTCTGACCTGCATTGCACTCGAACTTATAGTTGCCGTACTGAGTGCCATGGTCACAAGCTGCCACATATTTGTTAGCGGCGAATTGTTCTTCCATAAGGTTAGGCGAAGAGTATTGTTTCTTCATCGTTTTCATGATAATATAAATTTGATTGATTGCGTTAAAATATTCAATTGTTTATTAATTGCTTGCTTGGTTATCCTCTTATCGCTTGGACGATGCGTTTCACATCGTCGTCGCTTACCATCGGGCCGGACGGGATGCAGAGGCCGCGCCTGAAGAGGCTCTCGGACACTCCGTTGACGTATTTCGGAGCATTGGCGAAGACCGGCTGGAGATGCAGGGGATTCCAGAGCGGGCGACTCTCGATTTGCTTCTCGGCGAGACGCTTCATCAGCTCCAGATTGGTGAAGAGGGTCGCTTCGCTGTCAACGAGAATGGTGGACAGCCAGTAGTTCGGTTCGTTCGCCACGGGGTTCTCCGGCTCAGTCACCGTGATCCCTTCCACGCCTGCAAGCAGATCCTTGTAGAGTGCGTGGACGTGGCGATGATGAGCTATGTGCTCGTCCACCACCATCATCTGGCCCCTTCCGATTCCGGCCGAGACGTTGCTCAGACGGTAGTTGTATCCGATATGCTCGTGCTGGTACCATGGGAAAGGCTCGCGCGCCTGAGTGGCATAGAATTTCACCTTTCTGGCCGGAGGCGGGGTCATAACAT
>OMSS01000121.1:0-2833 GCA_900313795.1 uncultured bacterium
TTCGTTGATACTCGCTTTTTGCAGCAGCATAATTTTTGTCCCCCTTGATATACGCCTGACAGAGCATATAACGGGCATTTACGTCATAATAACTCGATTTTATGGCACTTCTGAAATAACTTCTTGCAAGGCTATATTTACCCTCGTTATAAGCCGCCATTCCTGCATCGTAAGCCGCACTTGCGAACACAGGAGTTGCCCACATAAGAACAATTAACGCTACTAAAAATTTTTTCTTAAATTCATTTTTCATACCAAGAGTTTAGCATTTTTTAAACCTGTTCGCAACTTTGAAACAAATATTTTGCAAAAAAAATCGAGGACTTCGATTTGTTGAAATCCTCGATTTTGAAAGGAAAATTTTCACTAAACTGCTTGTTTTTCCATCATTTTCAAATATTTTTTGCGAGCCTTTTCATCTTTTTGGAAAATGAAAACATATTCGTGTTGGAAAATGTAAAAACCGCCAGCCAAGGCTCTATATCTCCAAAGGTTTGCCGTTTTGCCCTTTGCTCTTTCATTTCCTTGAATGTCTTTTACAATAACCGCTTTCGGAATAAATCCTGCTTTTTCCATTCTTTGTTCGCAGAAGAATGACAAAAATTCGCATCTGCCGTTTTTGTATTCATCACCGATAATAAGTGCCGCAAAACGACCGTCCTCAAGCATATCGTAAGCATTTTTCGCAACTTTTTCGAACATATTGTAAAATTCTTCAGGAGATGAACAATTCGACAAATCTTCTTTTCTGTCCGAAAACTTGATAATATCGTCATACGGCGGGTGAAGAACTACAAATTGAGCCTTTTCTTCGCCCATAATTTCAAGACGTGCCTGAATTTTGTCCTTAATTTCTTCCGATGCTGAATCGCCAGAAATAATGTTTACATCAGTAACCAATTCTTTCGGGGTAAACTTTTCCGCAACGTGTTGAGCAAGTTCGGGTTTCAATTCAACGCCGATACATCTTCTGCCCATTTTCAACGCTTCGATTGCAGAAGTTCCTGAACCAAAGAACAAGTCCAAAACTACATCCTTTTTCTTCGTAAATCTTTCGAAGAATTGTTCTGCAAGTTGAGGAATATAGTTGCCATGATATTCGTTCGAGTGTCTGTCAGACTTGTCTCTCGAAGGAAATAACCACAACGTATCCGTTTTAACGTTAGAATAATCTTTCCAATTATTCAAATCTATATCGTTGTACGGTTTGCACTTCTTTATTGGATTCTCTGCAACCCGTAAGTCCGCCTCCTGTTGCGGTATTTCAACTACTTTTAAATTTGAACGTCTTGCCATTCCAATTCCCCCTATGCTGAATTTCATAGTTAGAGTATATTGGAATTTTAAGTTTTACGTATCCTTTAAATTAAGTATTTTATTTGTTGTTTAACAAATTGTTGATGAACTATTTGTTGCACTTCAAATTAATAAGCACGTCAACGAGCATCGGATCCCACTTGATACTTGCTTCTTCACGCATTATTTCAAGTGCTTTTTCAACGCTCATTGCCTTACGGTACGATCTATCCGTAGTCAATGCACAATAAGCATCAGCGATTGCGATAATTCTTGAGCCTAAAGGAATACTTTGTCCGCTCAAACCTTCACGTCCCGTACCGTTCCAACGTTCTTTATGATAATGGATATACGGAATTACCTCTGCCATAAAGTTGATACTCATAAGCAAATTTACGCCGATGTTCGGGTGATTATACAATTTCGCCCATTCTTCTTTCGTCAGTTCACCTTTTTTGTCGAAAATTTCAATCGGCAAAGTAATTTTTCCGATATTTCTCAAAAGTGCTGCGTAATATACCAAATCCTTCGTTTTTTCGTTCAAACCAAGTTCGGAACAAATTTCGACGGACAATTCCGCAACCGCTCTTGAATAATTTTGTTTAAAGTGGCTTCTTGAATCTACCGCACGAGCAAGATTCTCGACAAACGCTTGTTGTTCATCACCCAAATCACCGATTAACGCAGTGATTTCTGCTCTCAAGTGTTGTAAGTCTGTAACAGTCGCCTCTTCATCATTAATCAAAGCCTCTGCATCTTCAGCCTCTTTTTGGAATGCCATTGAAGTTGCAAACAAATCTGCCGTAATTTCGCACATATTGACGAAATTCGGGTCTAATTCTTTTTCCTCGTAATTTTCGATTACGATTACACCGACACAATCCAATGAACTCTTCATCGGTACTGAAAGGCAATAGACAGCCTTATCTTCGCCAATTTCTTTAATCGGTTTCAATGACTGAATTTGTTTTTTATCAAGTTCAATCGTTTTGCAAGATTTATAAGTTTCCATTGCGATTGATTCATCGTCAAAATTGTATCCGATATTCTTTGAATACAAATCGCCACCAATTTTTTCTGACGTTCCAACCAAAAGCAAATCATGACCGCCATTCGAAAAACCGCCTGCATTATCCTTCGTCAAATAAATATGACAAGCATCAACGGCCGACATTTCCTTAATCGTTTTTGCAATAGAACTATAAATAATATAGTCCTCTTTGCTATTAAAACCTAAAATCGTAAGGGTCTTATCCTTTGAATAAATAGAAATCAATTCATTCAACTGATTCTTCAACCCTGCAACTTTGTCAGTTTCCTTCTCGCTGATTTTCTTCGCCAAATCATCTGAAATAAGATGTTCCGATAAAAAATCTCCAAGATTCAATGCAAAAATTTCTTCAAGAGGATCAGAATCAATTAAATCTGCACTCTGTGAAAATAGCGATATGCCTTCTTCTTTTTTGTCTTCCATGTGTGTCTTATCTTCTTTCTGTGCCATGCGGCGGACTAATCTCTCTATTTCTATTTTCGACAT
>OMSS01000121.1:2840-7078 GCA_900313795.1 uncultured bacterium
TTTGAAAATCATGTTAACTCTTGCCTCACAAAAAGTTTCGGGAGTTTTTTTCTTAATACTAATGTAACAGAATGTTAAAAACAAATCAAGTTATTAAAGTTTTCAAACAAACTTGCCGATAAGTATAGAGTAAGGTAAGTGAATCAAGTAAGTGAAATGATTAATTTTTCAGGAATAGCAAACAAATCAAATTTCTACTCATTATCAACAAGTGTTAAATCACAAGAAAAAAACGCAACTCCTGCGAAACAGCCTATCGTTTCTTACGAAAATTACGAACTTTCAAACAATGTTGCAGCAATGAAAACACAAGTTGCACAAGACAGCATTAAATTCAACCAAAACTTCTTGAGCAACATTCAATACCTCAATGCTCAAGCAGCAGCAGGTATGCACAAAAGTGCAGACAGCAGAGTTTTCGTTTCAGCCGAAGCGTTCAGAAAAGAACCTGAATTCTTGAAATCGGCTTCATTGAGCGAAAAACTTGAATACATTGACAGTATGACGGACGATGTTACAAACGGTCTTATGTCAATCGCAGAGCAATACAACACTAAACTTAACACATTGTATGCTTAAATAAATTTTTAATTTCTTACATTTCTTACATTTCTTACTTACAAACCAAGATGGCTACAACCATCTTTTTTTTTTGCGAAAAATAAAAATTAAAAAATAAAAAATGTAATTACAAACTTTTAGCGTACGCAACGTTTTTGTCTTTATTTTGTTCTTTCAAGAAATTAATTTTTTCAGAAAGAAGATTTTTGTCAGCAAAAAGTTCATCTTCAACCGAGAAACCACATTCATCGAGTGCATATAGAGCAAAATTAAAAAGTTCGAAATTAAAACCTTCTTCTGCCGCCTTACGTTTCATATACTCAAACAGATAAACCAAGTGGGGAGAAAGAGCCGATTTAGGATTTTTTATAGAATATTGATACTCCAAATCGCCAACAATGTTTTTGACATTGCAGGATTTCATTTTTTCAAAAAATTCATCAATATATTCAATAGAGTCATTGTCACCGGGAACAAGAATATATTTGATTTTCAAGACACTTTTTTCTGTTTGGCAAGCCGCATATTTCATAATATTTTCGACAACCGTATCAAATTTGTCCGTAAGTTTAATTTTCTTATAAACTTCTCTATTCGGTGAATCGAGTGATATACAGACAAAAACATTGCCCTTTTTCATCGCATAACAAATCTCATCACTGAATTTTATAGCAGAAGTGTTGATTTTAATCTCCGCATCGTGTTCAACGGCAAGCATCAACACTTTGTCAAAATTTTTCATCAATGTCGGTTCACCGCCTTGAAAAATCACAAGCCCACCTTTTTTGAAATAATTTTTATCCATCAAATCCTTAATCAACGGATAAACGTCATAAAAATCTTTGTTGTAAGAAAGATTGTCCCCGCAGTATTTGCAATTACTGTTGCAAAGCTTACTTTGATTAAACATTATCCAAGAAATATATTTTTCATACTCGGAATAATCAGATTCTCGAAGATATAAGCAGCCTTGACACTCGTGGAGAGTATTTTTACACTGGCATAAATAATGCTCTTTTTTGATTTCAAAAAGTTTGTCCCAATCGAAAATTTCACCGTGATAAGGCTTTTTGATAATCGGTCTACCAAGATTTTCATGATGAGTCATACAACAATCATATAAAACATCAAGTTCAAAAGATAAACCATGCTCCAATAATTCGCATCTCAACATGAGCAAACCTCCTAAAAAAATTATAGTTCGCTGAGAAAATTATTGCAATTTTGAAGCCCTTAAGCCTCAAATTCTATGGATAAATTGAGGAAAAAGATATTTCAGTATGACACTAGTTAAACAAACATAAACTAAACGGGGCTTTATCCCTTGATATGACGGTTATCAATTAAACTTTTCCATTCATTGTCACTGCGACATTTATTCAAATACTACTGATACTGGATTACTCCGTCGTTACACTCCTCGCAGAAACAGTAAATGCTTAAAATTAAACCCTTTTCGTCATACTGAGGCTTTAACTAAAGTATCTATTTTTATCGAATTCATTAGAGATTCTTTGGTCTTTGCAAGACCGAAGAATCACATTAACAAAATTCTGGTCGACAAAAGTCGCCATTATGTTTTTTCAAAAAAATAGACTGATAACTTTTGTGTACTCATAGAAAGATATTAAATTATTGTCGTTTATGCCTTTTGTGCAACGAATTCTTGTTCATTTACGGGATTAAATTTATCCTTCAAATTCTTTTCAATCAAGTTTTTATAATAATTTTCTTTATAGTCCAAGACGTCTAACTGTTGTTTTAAGTCTTTCATTTGCTCGAGTGCTTTTTTCTTTGTGTCGAGGATAATTTCATATCGTTCAGGAATTGTAGAATCACCTTCGAGACAAAGTTCGATATATCTTTTAACCGATTTTAAGTCAACACCGACGTTTCTGAGACATTTTACAATTTTAACCCAGCCCAATGTATGTTCGGAAAAAAGTCTTATATTATTCCTGTCACGGACGATGTCTGGGATAAATCCATTTTTCGCCCAAAATCTCAATGTATGTTCCGAAACGTCCATCATTTCTGATACTTCTTTAATTGTATACATTTGTTAATTTCCTTTCGTCAAATACTATTGACTGAGAGTAACTCTCAGGTAATAAAATTATAGTAAAGGAGATAAAAAAAGAAAAGAGTATTCTCAATTTTGGTAATATTAGTGTTAATTACATCATTCGGGTTATACCAATATTCTAAAGTTGAACAAAAAAATCAGAGGAGAAAATTATGACAGACAAAAATATTTTGGTTGCTTATTACTCATATTCCGGTAACACGAAGGTTGTTGCTGAAAAAATCAAGAAAATTACAGGCGGCAACATTGTGGAAATTATCCCTGTAAAGCCTTATCCGACGGGATATAACGAAGTTGTTCAACTTGCAAAAACTGAAAAAGAAAACAACGTCTTGCCCGCAATCAAGCCAATCGATAAAGACGTTTCAAAATATGATGTAATCTTTGTCGGAACGCCAGTTTGGTGGTATACAATGGCATCTCCTGTGAAAACATTTATTGCAAACAACAAATTTGATGGCAAAGTGATAGTACCTTTCTGCACACACGGTGGTGGCGGCGAATCGGAAACTTTTACCGATATAAAAAAATTTGCACCTAAAGCGACCGTAAAAACTGGATTTTCGACTTATGAACGTACTGCAAACGACAAAAACACTGAAGAATGGATTAAAAGTTTAAATTTATAGGAGAAAATATGGCTATTTTAGATAAAATCAATTCACCACAAGATGTTAAAGAACTTTCGCTTGACGAAATGGAAGCGTTGGCATCTGAGATTAGAAATGGAATTTTGACAAGGGTTAACACAATCGGCGGTCACCTCGGCCCTGATTTGGGGATTGTTGAGGCAACTATTGCACTTCATAAGGTTTTCAACTCTCCCGTAGACAAGTTTGTCTTTGACGTTTCTCACCAATGCTATCCGCATAAAATGCTCACGGGCAGAAAAGATGGTTTTGCAAATCCTTTGAACACAGATATTTCGGGCTATTTTAACCCGAATGAAAGCGAACATGACACATTTATTATTGGTCATACCTCGACTTCTGTAAGTTTGGCGACTGGTGTTGCAAAGGCTCGTGACTTGAAGGGTGAAAATTACAACGTTATTGCGTTGATTGGTGACGGTTCACTCAGTGGTGGTGAGGCTTTTGAAGGTTTGAACAATGCCTCTGTTTTAGGCTCAAATATCATCATTATCGTTAACGACAACGAAATGTCGATTGCCGAAAATCAAGGCGGTTTGTACGAAAACCTTGCACTTTTGAGAGAAACCAACGGCAAGGCTGAATTGAATTATTTCAAAACCTTCGGTTTCGATTATTATTACGTCGAAAATGGCAATGATATCGGAGATTTGATTGAAGTTTTTGAAAGCGTAAAAGATACGAATAAGCCGACTGTTGTTCACATTCACACCCTCAAGGGCAAAGGTTATAAGCCTGCGGAGGAGAATAAAGAATGGGGTCATTGGGTATTGCCTCATTTTATGGACGAAAAATCGGAAACCGCTGCACCTGTTGAAAGTTACGCTTCGATTACGACAGATTTCATCTTGGAAAAACAAAAAAAAGATAATACAGTTATTACAATTTCACCTGCAACACCTGGGGCAACTGGATTTGGTCAAGATTTTAGAGATGCTTTG
>OMSS01000183.1 GCA_900313795.1 uncultured bacterium
CCAAAATAATATCCCTGATTGCACCACCGCCAACAGCCGTAATGACGCCCAAAACGATGATTCCGAAAATATCAAAATTACGTTTAATGGCAACGATGGCACCGGAAATTGCAAACGCAATAATCCCAATTAATTCAATGATAATTATTTCTTTTCCAAATGTCATGACTTCTTCTTTCTTAACACATTATAACGTAAGCGATTTTTTTTGGTATAATCTAAAAAAACATAAAGGAGTGTATTATGAAAAACAAATTTTTGACCAAAATCTTTGCATTACTTTTAATCATTACGTTTTCAACCCCAATGTCTGCGATTGCAACAACGTTAAAATTTGCACAAATTTCTGACATTCACTACAATCCTGATGCACCGAGACCCGAAAATGCAAAAAGTTTTAAGATGAAGTTCTATGCACTCCCTGTGCTTGACGATGCGGCAAAACAAATTAAGGAAGAAAAAAACGTTAAATTCACGTTGGTTACTGGCGATGCAGCCGACAGACCGCTTTCTAAAGATTTTGAATTTATATATAAATATTTAAACCAAGTTTTGCCTACACCTTGGTATTATTGTCTAGGAAACCACGATGTTGCGGCTAAAGGCGACTTGAACAAACAAAAACATATCGAATTGTTGAACAAAATCAACCCGAAAGGATTTGCACCTGACAAAACGTACTACACGTTCAAACCTAAAAAAGATATGACTTTCATATGCTTAGATGCTGCTTATGATAACAAAAGCACACCGCAAGGATATCTTCCGCCCGAACAGATGATGTAATAGTAATATTCATGCACTTCCCAACGGTTTACCCGACTGTTTCAAGAGACCACGATATCGTCAATTTGTATGCATTTAATGAAATCGTTAAAAAATATGACAACCCGATTTTGGTTTTGGGTGGACACTTCCACGCAAACAAAATCCGCCAAACCGACAATATCGTTGAAGTTGCATCACCTTCATTGACAAGTTACCCGATTGCATTGAGATTTATCACAATCGACAACCATTCTGACAAAACTGTTTTCACGTTTGATTATAGAGAAACAAACTTGAAAGACGTTCAAGCGATTGCAAAAACAAAAATCGGCTGGCCAACTTGCGGAAAAGATTGTGACCAAAACGCAGTCATTACAGTCGAAAAGGTTTGCAAATGCGGTTGCGGAAAAAGAAATTGCAAATGTAACCAAAAATAATTGGACAAAAAACTAAAAAATCGCTAAAATTAAACTAAGATGAGGTTTAAAAATGACTGTTAACAACGATAAATTCACAGTAAAATTCAGAGGTATAAGAGGTTCTTATCCTACTCCGCAAAGAGGTTTTCTTGATTTTGGAGGAAATACTTCTTGCGTAGAAGTCAATGTTGGCGGTCATTTGATTATTCTTGATGCGGGAACAGGAATTATCTCCCTCGGAAACGAACTTATGAAGGAGCATATCGCTTCGTCGGACGAATTTTTCCAACGAACACCAATGAATGCAACGATTTTGCTCAGTCATATTCACGCAGACCACATTCAAGGTTTTAATTTTTTTAAACCTCTCAACGTTTTGACCTCAAGAATCCGTGTTTACGGCTTTAGCGACTATTCAGAGTCATTGGAAGAAAATCTTCATCAGTTACTTTACGATAAGTCGTTTCCTGTTTGTATGAACGACATTGCGGCTGATGTAGAGGTTTCGAATATTACAGAAGGCGAAGTTTTGATTTTCTCAAAAAATAGCCCTGAACCGCTCAGAAAACGTGTAATTTCAGCAGATGACATCATTCCTGTTGACGAAGAAGTTATTGTAAGTTGTATGAAATCATACGCTCACGGCACAGAAGGCGTAATGGTTTATAAGATTGCGTACAGAGACAAAACGATGGTTTACGCAACTGATAAAGAAAGTTACATCGGAGGGGACAAGAAGTTAGCGTTTTTCGCAAGAAATACGGACTTGTTAATCCACGATAGCCAATATTCAGGCGAAGATTACCTTTCACCGATTGCGCCAAAACAAGGATTTGGACATTCGACATTTGAAATGGCGATTGAAACGGCAAAAGCCGCACAAGCAAAGAGACTGGCATTTTTCCACTTTGACCCGTCTTATGATGATGAAAAATTAAAAAACATCGAAAAATATTATCAAAAGCAGTTTGACGGCTGTTTTATGGCTTATGAAGGATACGAAACGGAATTATTATGAGAAAAATTTTAACAGTTTCAATGCTGTTTTTTTCCACAATTTTTCTTTGTGGTGCGAAAAATTTGCCTGAAGTCAGTGTTCACTACACGATTGATGCAGAAAAAAATGCCGCAAAACATAACAATATGGGATTAATGTACCTCAAGGAATATTATTATTTCGGTGCGATTAAGGAATTTGAACTTGCGATTGAATTGAATCCGAATTCGCAAGCGTCGTCTGTTTATTACAACAATTTAGGCAGAACATATATCACAATCGGATACCCAGAACTTGCGGAGTCAAAGTTTGAGCAAGCGATTAAGAAATATCCGCTTTATTTTGAGTATTACAAAAACTTGGTTGAAGCGTACGGAAAGCAAAATATCCTTGAAAAAAAACTTCAATACCATAAAAAAAATCGTAAAAATGCACTCGATGATATAACAATAGCACTAATTTACGGAGCAATGGGAAAAACTCAGATTGAAGTTACAATGCTTGATGAATTTTGCAATTCCGAACCTGATTTGATTATTACCCCCGCTATCAGAAAATATGTCAAAGAACAGGCGAAAATGGTGACATATTCAAGAAAACGTTTAAGATAACGAAAGGAAATTTTATGGCAAAAGATTGCAGTTTTGACATCGTGTCAGAATTTGATAAACAAGAATTAGTTAATGCCGTTGATCAAGTCAAAAGGGACGTATTGTCAAGATTTGATCTTAAAGACAGCGGTTCAGAAATCGAACTTGAAGCAGATAAATCGATTACAATTACCACAAAAGATGATATGAAACTCAGAAATATCGTGGATTTACTCCAATCAAAAATGGTAAAACGTAATTTGAGTATCAAAATTCTTGACCCACAACCAGTAGAAAACGCCTTGGGCGGAAAGGTTCGACAAGTTTTGAACCTCAAAAAAGGCTTGACAATGGAACTTGCTAAAAAAATCGTCGCAGATATTAAAAACTCAAAACTTAAGGTACAAGCGGCAATTCAGGGCGAACAGGTCAGAGTTTCAGGCAAAAGCCGTGACGACTTGCAAGAAATTATTAAACTTATGCGACAAAATGAGGATAAATACGACGTCGCACTTCAGTTTACAAATTACAGATAATTTTCAGGGGATTAAAAAATCCCCTTTTGGTTTCAATTAGGAGTATTTATGGAAGAAAAAAATTTAATGTCGTTGAAGAAAACAACGACAAAAATAATAATTGTATTTTTTGTGATATTTTTTGTATTCGTCGACTGCGTTGCCGCAAATCCTTCTAGCAAAGAATTATCTAAAAACGACGTTGAAAAATTTGAAAATCTTTACAGAGACAAAAAACAAAAAGAAATAATGCACGATACAAACATTAACACTATTTGTGTTATTTA
>OMSS01000080.1:0-8899 GCA_900313795.1 uncultured bacterium
TATAGTTCATTAAAGACGTTTTAATTTTCAACTTTTTCTTCATTATCTATGAAAAACGCATTTAATTTATCTGCATTCATTCTGAGGTTTTCTATGACGGGAGCAAGATTATACAATTCTTCAATCTCCGGTTGATTTTTACAGAAATAATCTATAACGACTGTAATGTTATAGGCATTTTCTGCTAATTTACTTAATTCTTTAAATTCCTTTGGTGTAATATTTAATCCTGCTTTTTCCATACTTTCCTCCTAACGCACAAAACAAGATAAACGAAAGGTGAAAAGAAAGCATCAAAAGTTTTACATATCAACACAAATAAGTTCAGTTTACGATTGTAGAATAATCAACTACCCTGTTACAAATAATCATCTAGAGTGTGTCTTTACATTTTGCATTTGATTATTTCATTTTTTGTCAAGCAAGGCAAAAATATGGTTTAGAAATGTCATATTATGAAAACCTGTTCAAAAAAATAAATCGGCTAACAAATGTGTTTCATTTTATTCTTCTCAAATTCCGTACCGAAAACCTGAAAATAAAAACAGCACTCTTCCTTCAATTTATATCACTGGTTGTTCCTATGCTTATGGATTTGGTTTAGAAGAAGATGAAACTCTTTCTGCAAAGTTAGGTCATTTAATCAAAAACCCAGTTTATAACAAAGCCTTTCATAGTTGGGGATTGAATCACACTGTTTTTTGGGCAAAAAATGATATTCTCCTCAAAGACAACATAAAAGACCGTTTGGCTGTGTTTTTTTTATATGGCATGTTTCAAGACAAAAGAATGTTTATGCCAAATGTGTTTTTCGAACGAGATGAAATTTTGTATAAAGTCAAGGGTGATAAATTAATCCCTCGGAAAAATATCTTTCATTTTCAAAGTTCAAATTTTCCGCTTATCTATACAATAAACGAAAGATTTTTTAACATACTCGCCATTTCTCCATTTTTCAAAAAACGAATAGAGGAAATGTTATTTTTTCATTTCAAAACATTGAAAGAAGAAATAAATAAAAAATATCCGACAACAAAATTGGTTATATTGGAATATTCCCCTTCTCAAACGTTAAAAAATATTTCTGACGATTTAAAAAAAGAAAATATTCAAATAATAAGTTTCAGTGATGACTTAAAACTCAACCTTAATCAAAGAAAATACTATATTCCAAATGACGGACACCCCAACAAACAAGTCTGGGAAATTGTCACCCCGAAACTCATCAAAGAACTCGAAAAAAGAAATATCGATATTACAGAAAAATAATTTTTACAAAAAAAAAAACGGAGCGTATGCCCCGTTTTTCTTTTATCTTTTGCAAACCTTGCTTAAGCAAGAAGTGCATTGATATTTTGGATTGTTTCCGCAAGTTGAGCGTAAACATCGTTACCTTTTTGAACGAACTCAACTCTTGTTTTTTCACTGTCTGAATCAGCAGGAACTTTGAGTGCTTCCATTGCTGACAATCTTGTTACCAATGTTTGAGACAAGACATTCAACTGTTCTGCTCCTTGCAATGCACTGTTGTTAACATTTTGAACAGCCAATGAGTGAACTTTTTCGAGCATCGGCATGATTTGTTCAGCAGGCAAGTTCTTTGCGAAATCTGCATTTTGTGTCTTATTCAAGAATGATCTATAAACTGAGTAAATTCTTCTTTCTTGAACTGACTTATCTGCATATTCCTTATCCATTGTTTTTACAAAGTGTTGAACTGCATCTTTGTATGATGAATAAGCAACTGATTTGCTTTCTGCAAATTCACCAAACTTGCTGTCCAAAGCCTTAACATCTGTCAACGCTTCTGTGAGTTGTAAACCTAATTGTTCGCAAGCCGCAGGAATTGCATCAAGGTCAACTGACTTAGAAATCAAGTCAACTGCCTTTTCACCAAGACCTGTGTGAGCAAAGAACACTTGAAGTGCCGTACTGTCATTTGCAGGGTTAGCAAGTTGATCAACCAAGAACATAACGCCTTCGTCTGAGTTCAACGAAACTTCTCTGCCATCAGCAGTGTTCAACTTGTAGTTGTCAAACGTTTGATTCATCATTGTTTCAATACCGTTTTCAGCATTGTCAATCAAATCATATTCAACCAAAGCATTTTCTGAAACTTGATATGCAGTTGTCATATAATCACGGAATGTTTCGAGTTTTGCTTCGTTCGGGTTATTCGATTGAACTTCCTTGATGTATGATTTAATCAATTCGTTCGGGAACTTCGTGATGTGACCTTGTTCAAGAACTTGTGCTGCATCTGCTGCAATCTTATCAGCATCAGCCGAACCGTTCTTGACAGCCTTGATGTATGAATTAATCAAGCCTGTTGCTTTTGCTTGGTATTTTTCAGCAACGTTTGCACCAACGAAATCTCTGATTTGTTGATTTAATTCAGCAGCCGCTTCGCCTTTGTTTGAAGCAGTTTTGATACCGTTAACCGAATCAGCAACCGAGCCTAACATTTCTGCAACTTGGTCATTGATTTCACCTTGAGTCATAATTTCTGCTTCTGGGAATGCAGCGTGAACACCGAATCTGCTTGCATATACAGACTTCATACCGTTGATATCAACTGTGTTTTTAACAGGTGAAAGTTGTTGTTTCAAGTTACGATAAACCCATTCAGGAGCATCATCGCCTTGAGGTCCTTCTGTCAACAATGTATACAATCTTGCATTACGTTGGAATTTTTCTGTTGCAGGTCCTTTTTGTGCGTTAATTTGTCTTGCAACATCGATTGCCTGAACATTCTTCATACCAAGTTCAGCAGGTGTTGCATCAGCGAGGAATGCATTAAATTCTTCGTTTGACATATTTTGAAGTTTTTGCAAACCGGCAACCAAATCAGCATCTGATGAAGTGTTGAACTTGTTATCAACCAATTCAATAATCGTATCTGCAAGGTCTGTCTTAGCCTTCAAATCTTCAACAGAATTAATCATCATCTTATCATCGATTGTTGATGAAATGATGTCAGCGATTTTTGCAGAAAGTTCTGCAGCCTTTGCCTTATCAGCGATGCCACCTTTGATTTGTTCATCAGCGTTGTTAATCATCACTTGTTTAAGGTTTGCAACTGAACCGTTAAGTTTGTCAGCAGGAACTGTTACGATACCTTTGACAACATTTTGCAATGCAGCAGTGTCAACGTTTGTATCATTTGCAAATGTAGTGTTGATTGCATCAAGAATTTCACCTTGAGCAGCCTTAACAACTTCTCTCGGTGCTTCTTCACCTTTCAAGAAAGGTGCTGCAATCATTTGCTTTTGAATTTCGGGGAGTTTTTCTCTTAAGGTTGCTATTTGGTCAAGATCCAAAGTATTTCCAACATACTTTCTGACTGCTTCAGAATTTGTTGACATTTGTAATGCTGTTTTTTCAAGCAATGTATTCAATACTGAATCATTCATTGCATCCAAGTCTGCTTGTGTCTTTGGTTCAGCATTTTCAATTTTTTTGATGTAAGCGGCATCAACCTTGCCCATCAATTCATCTGCTCTATCCATAAGGTCGAAGTTTACAGGAGTAGATTCTTTGAATGTTTTTTCGAATTCAGCGATTGCACCTTCTGCGTTGCCTAATTGCAAAATCGAGTTCATAACATTGTCGATTTTTTCTGCAGCATCAGGGTTTGTGCCTGCAATTCTCGTCGCTTTCCACAAATCGAATTTTTGACCTTCTGCAGTTCGACCAACGTAAACTTTTTGGTCATCAACGAATGTACCAGTCAACAAACGTGAGTCAAATACATATCCGTCAGGGCCACCGTAACCGTTGCCGTAATCTGTTCTCTTAACACCTTTTTCGTCAGTCCAAACATTTGAATCTTCACATTTGCCCCAAGTATTATCGTGCCATAAAACATCTTTCATAACTGTTTCTTTTGTTTCAGGATCGATAACAGGAACTTGTGAAACTTCTGCAACGTATTGAGCGTGTCCAGAATATCCTGTGTGAGATACGTTTGTAGAAGATGTACCTGAGCCTTCGCCCTTCTTGATGTGTGCAACGACTTTGTCGATATCTTCTTCGTTGTAATAATGTTTGCCTGTAATCATTTCGAGGACTTTAATTGATTGGTTATCGTACAAACCGCTTTCGCCTTCACCGCCAACCCAAAGGTGACCATCAAGACGACCTGTTTCAGCAAAGAGTGCATCAATTTGCGGTGCTAATGCTTCGTTCATTTCCTTAGCATTTACTCTTGCATATTCTTTCATAGCGGGTAATTTAGCCTCGATTTGTGCATACATTGCCTTTTCTGCCGGAGTAAATTTATACATTGAATCCGGAACTTTCGGCTTCTTAACACTCGGGTCAACAATTCTGTTGTCGTTTGCTGATTTTGCTTCTGCAACCTTATCGAACTTCGCTTGCATATCTTGCAATGTCTTTTCTGTTACAACTTCGCCAGTTGCTTCCAAAACATTCAAAACAACTTCTTGTCTTGTCGGCAAGCCGAATTGACGTTCGATTTGTAATTGTTTATCGTTGAGTGATTTAATTTCTTTGCCCATATCAGCAAGTGCTTTTGACGGTGTTTGACCGAGCAATGAGACTGTTTGTTCTCTTGAGAGGCTACCATCGTCAATCGCCTTAGCGAATGTCTTATACATATCAGCAGTCATTTCGATTTGGTTATTGTAACCCAAAATGTTTACGGCTTCTGAAATTTGTTTGTTTGACGGATTGTCAGCCAAAGATGCTTTTACCATTTCAAGTTTCTTCAAAACTTGTGCTGTATCAGGTTTAACGTGAGCATTTTCTGCAAATGTTTGCATTGTTTCACTGTCACCTGCTTTAATTTTTGCAGCGGCTGCATCAAGGAAGTTCGAAACAACAGTAACTCTGTCGCCCATTCCCATTTTGCCCAAAATGTCATCTAATTGAGCAGGAATTTGAACTTCTGAAGTTGTGATTGCTTTATCAACTGCAAGTTTAACTGCATCTGCATTTGCTTCAACACCGAAACTTTCAGCAGTCTTAGCAAGAACAGCAGTTGAAGATAAATTGTTCAAAACTTTGTCAGCAGCATCTTGAACAAGACCAACTCTCGTCGGGATGTTGAGTGCTTTTTCATAAGCAGACAATCTTTCAGGAACATTCAATTCTGCTTGAACAGAACGTCTGTGGTGTGCTGCTGCTGTGAACAAGTTTTTGTTGTATGAGAAAATTGCTTGCGGAGTGCTGTGTGATTTCAACTTAGCAAGTTTTTCATTTGCACTGTTTGACAAATCTCTCAAACCTGAAATTTTTTCAATGTTTGCTTTGATTGCATCATCTGAAACATTCGGGAGTTCCGATTTCAAGAATGCGGCAATTTTTGCTTCTTTAACTTCTTTCGGATCGCTTGATTTAACTTTAAATTCTTCGTTTTCTAATTTATCAGCCTTCAAAACTTGACGAGTCAAAGCCGTTGCTTTTGCATCAGAAATCGAAGGATCTAATGAAGAAATCGTTGAACGGATTGAAGCGTCTGCTTTTTGTGCTTCTAATTCGTAATCTTTTTTGTATTGACCGATTTCTTTTTGAACCTTCACGATATCAGCGTTTCTCTTTGCTGCAGTTGAAACAGCACCTTGTTCTTTGTTAAGGTATCTGAGCCAATTTTGTGCCGGTTTGTATTCTTGCGGCATATCGTTGTACCATTTTGCATCTCTGAAAATTTCGTAGTTATCAGGGTCGAATGCTTGGTAATGAGCAACAGAAATAGAACCGTCACCGACAATGTTTGCAGCATTCATCCATTGGTGAGTACCCGTATCGATGATTCTGTATCCTTTTTTCATACCGTCTGTAAAATCAACGTGAGCCTTCGGAATTTCAACCATTTTACCAGAACCGATTTCAGTTCTGTCATAAACTTTCATCGTCGGTGTTGCATCGAGTTCGTTCATCATAATTTCCATTGCACGAACTTTGTCTTCATAAGCGATTGTCTTACGAGCGATTGAAATTGCAGCACACATACCTGTTTGTTTTTGGCTGACATCTTTAATCGTATACGCTTCTTCATCAGGCCTTTGAATAATCAAGTCATTTACCATTTCTGAAAATGCTTGAAGTTTATAATCTTTTAATTGCGGATTAATTTCATAATCATCGCTCAAGAAATGCTTCATCATACCCAAGCACTTGATTTTATCGTCAGTGTTGATTTCTGATGATGCAATGAAATAATCAAGATTTTGTGTTGCTCTTGCGGCTTCTGTCGTTTTGTCAGCATCAGAAATAACAACAACAGCTTCTGACAAAGGTTTTTCTTCGCCAAAAATCTTTTGAAATCTTGCTTGCAATTCAGCCTTGTCTTCTTCTGATTGACCGTTGATTGCATTTTGGATTGTTCCTTGCAAAATTCCGTCCCAATCTGTATTTTCCTTTTCACCCTTCATTCCGCCAAGAGCCTTAGCGAATTCCGAGTTATTTTGAATACCGTATTTCATCGTTTCAACAGTACCCATAAGCATTTCAATGTCTTTTTTATCAGCGGTTTGTGCAACATTGTCAATCGCAGACAAAATCAATTTTTTCTTGTTCGGCAAAATCGGCATATTGTTTTCTGAAAGAGATTTGATGTTCTTTAAATCTTCTCTTCTGCCACCGAATGAAGGGCTACTGAATGATGAGTTAAAATTCATTTTACTATCCTTATATTTTAATTGTATTCTTTTCTCCTTATATTTTATATTTTAATTGTATTCTTTGCTTTTATTCTAGCACTTAATAAAAAACATGCTACGATAAAATCCGCCTCTTTCCCTTATCAAAATTGATTTTCAGGTTTTTGAAGGTAGACTTTATCGCCATTGATTCTTTATCTACGCATGTTTCAAACCCTCAACAGTTTTTTTTTTGCTACATGACAAAAAATTGTTTTTTAAATTTTTACATTCTTTAACATAAAGTGTCAAAAATACACACTTAATCGGGGTAAGAAAGTTTACCCATAACAACATTTTTGCACGCCCCTGTGCAAGAGGGCAAATTGTTCGTTTTTTTCAAATAAGTATTAAGCCCCAAAATCGCAAAAGCAAGACACTCTTTGCGTTTGTCATCTATTCCAAAATCCTTGTGGGTTTTAACGGGAATTTTTCCAAAATATTTTTGCAACAATTCCATCAAAACAGGATTAAAAGAACCGCCACCGCCGATTACGACCTCATCAATCGAAGTTTTTGGAAAAACGAATTTTTCATAAGCATCAAAAATCGTTTTTGCCGTAAGTTCAGTGATAGTGCGAATTATGTCATATTTATTTTTAGGTGCGGTTTTTAAAATGTTTTTCGCATAAACATCATTAAAATGCTCTCGTCCAGTGGATTTTGGTGGAGTTAAGTTATAATAATCATCTTTTAAAAGTTCATTGAGCCAAGTCTCATCAACCTTGCCAAGTTTTGCCAAATCACCATTTTTATCATATTCTTTGCAGAAAAATTTATTTGAAAAATAGTCTATCAACATATTGCCCAAACCCGTATCAAAAGCGAATGTCGGACAATTTTTCGACAAAACGGTCACATTTGAAATTCCGCCAATATTTTGGATTGCACGATTTTTATCCTTGCCGAAAAGTTTTTCATCAGCAAAAGGCACGAGCGGTGCACCTTGACCGCCTGCTGCCATATCTTTCGGGCGAAAATCACCGATTGTCATAATTCCTGTTTTTTCAGCAATTACAGAAATATCACCAATTTGCAAAGTCGAAGAAGTTTTATATCCGCCAAATTCAATCTGTTTCGGGATATGCCACACCGTTTGCCCGTGGGAAGAAATAAAATCAATGTCAGATTTTTTCATGCCCGATTTTTTGACGAGTTCGTTTGCACATTTTGCAAAATGTTCCCCGACGATAAAGTTCAAAAAGCAAACATCTTGAACCGTTCCATTTCCCACAGCGACATCGAGCAATTTTTTCCGTAGTTCAGATTTATATTCAAGAGAAAAAGAATCCAAAATTTCAAACGAAAAATCCTCTGAAAGTCTCACAAGGCAGGCATCTGTGCCGTCCATAGAGGTTCCTGACATCATTGAAATTATGTTATAAAAATTCTTTTTCATAAAAAAATTATAGTTTACTACGAAAAAAAAGTTAAAAAGTTAATAAAAATCAAAGATTGAAAGGAAAATTAATAATTTAAAAGTTTTATCGACAGGATTGATTATTTCGGCAATAATGTTATCAGGACTTTCAAGCGATGCAGCTTGCAAGACAAAACAAAATTGTTGTAAACAATGTAATTGCGGTTGTTCCACGGTTAAAAAGGCAGATATGAAAAATACAGAAAAACAAACAACATTCGAACGTCCTTGGGGAAGTTACACGGTTATTGATGAAGGAGAAGGATATCTTGTTAAAACAATTACGGTTAAGCCTAATCAAAAATTAAGTGTTCAACGACACAATCACAGGGACGAACATTGGATTGTGCTTGAAGGAACGGCAAAAATCATCAAGGGCGACAAAGAATTAACTCTCAAAACTGGCGAAGCCATTGACATTGCAGTAAAAGAAATTCACTCGCTCCAAAATCCATACAAAAATAATTTAAAAATTCTTGAAGTTCAAAAAGGCGATTTGATTGATGAAAACGATATTGAAAGATTGTCCGACATTTACGGAAGAAAATAATTTTCCACAAAAAAAAAAGAGTCACAAATTCGTGGCTCTTTTTTTAAACTAATTTTTCAAACTATTGTTGATACATTCCCATAATCACATCGTCGTAAGTTTCGAAAACTTTATTACGTTTAATTTTTGCGGTCGATGTCATCAATCCGTTATCGATGCTGAAGCCTTCTTTTAAAATTTCAAATTTTTGAATTTTTTCGAAAGATTTCAACTTACTCTTATTTTTAATATGAGTTTCAATTTCAGACTTGATGAGTTTACGAAGGG
>OMSS01000080.1:8994-12277 GCA_900313795.1 uncultured bacterium
GTCCTCTCGTATCAACGCCGCATTTTTCGAGTGCTTCTTTTGTCGGGATTACCAACGCACCTACAGCCCCTTGGTCTTGTCCAACCAAAACGATTTGGTTGATATATTGGCTACCCAAAACAGCGTCCTCTATCGGGATAGGCTCAACGTTTTCCCCGTTTGAAAGAACAATTGTTTCCTTCATTCTTCCTCTCAAAACGAGATTGTTATCATAAGTCAAATAGCCCAAATCGCCCGTATTAAACCAACCGTTATCGTCAAGAACCGCACGAGTAGCCGCCTCGTCGTGGAAATATCCGCCCATAACTTGCGGACCACGAACCATAACCAAGCCTTTTTCGAAAGGTGGAAGTTCTTTTTTCGTTTCGGGGTCAATGATTTTGAGTTCCGTACCCTCAATCGGTGCACCTGCACAACCGAGAAAGTTTTTTCCGGTAACAGAACGCAAAGTCAAAATCGGTGCAGTTTCCGTCAAACCATAGCCAATGACTAATTTTACCCCAACTGCATCATAGAAAGCCTCTTCCTTAGAGCCGATTGCACCACCGCCAGAAATTGAAGCCTTGAGGTTCAAACCTGCCAAATTTTTCAACTTTTTATACAAAGTTTCGCTGAAAACCTTGTGCAACGGTTGCATGCAAGTTGCCATAATTGCGTGATATACCGTCGCAATCGGGTTGTAGTGCTTTTGTTCTGTAATTCTTTTTTCGACATACATCGAGTGTTTTTTGTAGGAAATACTGTATTTTACAGCCATATCAAAAATTGTATATGCCAAATTTGATTTTTGTTTCAACTTCGCATAAACGCCAGCACGAACGGCTTCCCAAATTCTCGGAACAGAAACCATATAGTCTGGAGAATATTTAACCATATCATCTTTGATTTTGGATAAAGTTGTATAGTGAACGTGAAGCCCTTCGCCATAAAAATAATATGTGCAAATTCGCTCATAAGCATGCCAAATCGGCAAAATCTCAAGGGTCGAGTCCCCTGAATGAACAGGAAACCAATTAGTTGCCGTATCGATTTGGAAAATCATATTTCCATGAGTCAACAAAACACCCTTCGGATTGCCCGTAGTTCCTGATGTATAAAGAATCGTTGCATAATCATAAGGAGTTAATTTTACAGGTGCGAAACACTTTCTTTTGCCCATCGCAAGAATTTCTTCATACGTATAAACAGGACAATCGACTCCATCGTAAGTTGCACCTTCCTTGTGGAACATTATGACAATAAAATCTAAATCATATTTTGGCAAATAAGATTTCAATTTATCAAAAAGCATTGACGTTTGCAAAACAAGTGCCTTGCTTTGACTTTGACCAATAATATAATCAAGTTCGTCAACAGGAGCATTCGAGCCTCTAACTGCATCGATTGCACCACATCTCAAAATCCCTTGATCAACAACAATCCAACGCCCGTTATTTTCTGAAAAAAGTCCGACAATATCGTCTTTTTTTATCCCTAAACTTTGC
This sequence comes from uncultured bacterium, assembly GCA_900313795.1. Taxonomy (GTDB): domain Bacteria; phylum Cyanobacteriota; class Vampirovibrionia; order Gastranaerophilales; family Gastranaerophilaceae; genus RUG841. The sequence goes on from OMSS01000080.1 coordinate 10,479, forward strand.
AAACCTGCAGCAAAGTCTTTTGCCTGCAAAATATATTCGGCATAATTTTGTTCAATGTTATTATATGTATCCGTGATTGCCGGAAGTGTCGAGAATTTATTTGCTCCAAATTCCAAATATTCACATATAGATTGAAATCTTTCAAACTTGAATTTTCCCGCACGACAAACACGATTTTCCGTTAATGTCTGTACCAATACTTTTTCCCCAATTTTTGCGTGTAGTATATTCTTTTCAAACATAATAGCACGAACGCTTTGAATGGGAAACTTCTTAAAATTTCTTTGATTTTTTGTTACAAAAAAGGCGGAAACATATGTCCCCGCCTTGATTTCAAACGTAAATTTTTATGAACGATTTAAAAGTTCTCTATCCAAATCAAATGTCGCAACAACAGAATTGCCAATCATTCTGAGTGCATCAATTATACTGTTTATTGAACTTTCCTCTTCAATTTGCTCCTGAATAAACCACTGCAAAAATATCTCCGAAGCCTTATCCTTCTCTTCTTCTGCAAGTTCTGAAATTCTATTGATTTCAGAAGTTACATACTCCTCGTGAGAAAGAGAATTTTCAAATACGGAAAGAATATTTTGCCAATCAGAATCAGGCATCGATACCGCCTTCAATCTAATTCTTCCGCCACGTTCGTTTATATAATCCATAATCTTTCTTGCATGGTTCAACTCTTCACCTGCTTGAACCTTGAACCAGTTCGCAAACCCCTTCAAGCCTTTCTTCATAAACCAATGCTCCATTGAGGTGTATAAATAAGCAGAGTAAAGTTCACGATTAATTTGTTCATTAAACGTGTCTGTCATTGTTTGAGTCATCATTGTCTAACACTCCTTGTTTTCGTTTCGTGCTTCTCTGACTCGTTCGATAATTTCTGAAACTTCTTTTTCTTCAAGAGTTTCTCTTTCGAGAAGTTCCGCCGTTACTGCCTTAATCAAATCAACATTGTCGCCAAGGGCTTTTTTGCCGTAATTGTAGCAATCTTCGATAATCGCTCTGACTTCATCGTCAATTTCTCTTGCGGTTTCTTCAGAGTAGTTTTTCGTTTGACCGAAATCACGTCCCATAAATACGTTTTCGCCTGATTTTCCGTAAGCGACCGTACCCATTTTCGCCGACATACCGTAAACAGTGACCATTTTTCTTGCAATGTCTGTTGCCTGTTTAATATCTGCCGTTGCACCACTCGTGATTTGTCCGTCATATATTAACTCTTCAGCGATTCTTCCGCCTAAAGCAGTGATTATTCTATCTTTCAAGTCACTATATTTATATAATGACTTATCGTGTTCGGGAAGTGACCAAGTGACCCCTAACGCATTGCCACGAGGGATAATAGACACCTTGTGCAATGGGTCTGAATTGTCCGTAAAATAATGCAACAAAGCGTGACCAACTTCGTGATATGCGGTAATTTCTTTTTCTTCGTCTGTAATAATTCTTGATTTCTTTTCTGCACCCGCAACAATCTTATCAATTGCATCATCGATATTTTGCATTACAATTTGCTCTTGATTGTTTCTTGCAGCCAAAAGTGCAGCCTCGTTCAAAAGGTTTTTCAAATCAGCACCGGTAAACCCTGGAGTTCTCTTTGCCAAAACTTTCAAATCAACATCAGCCGCAAGCGGTTTATTCTTCGCATGAACTTCCAAAATTTGTTCACGACCCATAATATCAGGGGCTTGAACATAAATTTGTCTATCAAATCTTCCCGGTCTCAACAATGCCGTATCAAGAATGTCAGGTCTGTTTGTTGCCGCAAGAACAATGATATTAATGTTTTC
>OMSS01000050.1 GCA_900313795.1 uncultured bacterium
CTATCAAAACTCGGTCTTGTTCCTTTTCTCGTGTCGCCCGCAAGAGTGAATTGAGAAACAATCAAAAGTTCACCTTGAATGTCTTTGACAGACAAATTCATCTTGCCGTTTTCGTCCTCAAAAATTCGAAGTTTAAGGATTTTTTCAGCCAAATATCTTGAAAAATCTTCACTATCTCCTTTTTCAACCCCATACAAGACCAAAATGCCCTGATTGATTGAAGAATGAAGTTTGCCATCTATCGTCACCGACGCTGATTTTACTCTTTGAATAACCGTTTTCATATTGAAATTATAACAAAAATTTGGCTATTTTTGCAAAATTTTATCCAAAATATATATTAAACTATTTTTCAAATTTGTTAACAGGGAAGAAGAATTTTCAAGAAAACCTCTAATATCAGTGGTTTTTAGAAATATATCGCATGCTTTTTCTTAGAGTTATAATTAATTCAGGAGGCTGAAATGAAAAAAATAGACTACAAATCTGACATTATTCAACCCGATATTATCAACGATTTATTGGACAAAAAAGTTGACAATTCAAAAATCGACGATATTTTGGACAAGGCAATGAAGTTGAAGGGCTTAGATTTAGACGAATCTGCCGAGTTGATGAATGTCACAGACGAACAAACAGCCGAAAAGATTTTTAAGGCAGCAAAAAAAGTTAAAGAAATAATTTACGGAAACAGAATAGTTTTGTTTGCTCCGTTATATGCGGCGAACGTTTGTACGAATAACTGCTTATATTGCGGATTTAGACGAGATAACAACAGCATTGTACGCCGAGTTTTGACACCTGATGAAGTGGCAGAAGAAGCGAAAGCGATTATGAATCTTGGACACAAGAGAATTGTCCTTTTGACGGGCGAAGATTATGCAGCGACCGGACTTGATTACCTCGAAGAATGTATTCAAAAAATCTATGACGCAAAAGTTTTCAATGGTGAAATCAGACGTATCAACGTAAACATCGCACCTTTGAGCGTTGAAGATTTTAAGAGATTAGATTCTTTTGGAATTGGAACGTATCAACTTTTCCAAGAAACATACAATGAAGAAGTTTACAAATACGTTCACCCAGCAGGCAAAAAGGCGAATTACAGATGGCGTCTTGAAGCAATGGATAGAGCACTCGAGGCGGGCATGCACGATGTCGGCATTGGACCTTTGTTTGGATTGACGGATTATAGATTTGAAACATTGGCAACCTTGATGCACTCACATCACTTGGACGCAAAATTTGGCATCGGACCTCACACTATCTCCGTTCCGAGAATTGAACCTGCAAAAGGGGTTACGTTCAGCGAAAATCCGCCTGAAAAAATCGACGAATTTACATTCAAAAAAATCGTTGCCGTTTTGAGATTATCTGTTCCCTACACTGGCATCATCCTCTCAACGAGAGAAACACCAGCGTTAAGAAAAGAACTTTGCGACCTTGGTGCTTCGCAAATTTCGGCAGAATCAAGAGTAAACCCCGGAGGATATTCCGTTCACAAAGAAACAGATTCTCAATTCACAATGAGCGACAACAGAACTTTGGACGAAGTCGTTAGTGCGTTGTTAAAAGACGGATACACCCCAAGTTTCTGCACGGCTTGTTACCGTAAAGGCAGAATTGGCAAGGATTTTATGGACTTAGCAAAACCGGGATTGATAAAACAATTCTGTCAGCCGAATGCCGTTTCAACGCTTGCTGAGTACATTTACGACTACGCTTCAGAAGAAACAAAACAAGAAGGATTGAAGTTCATTGAACAACAAATCGCAAATACCGAAAACCCGAAAATTCAATCGCAGTTAACCGATATGATTGCTCGTGTTGCGGCTGGCGAAAGAGACGTTTACAACTAAACTTCAAGATAATTTTCCAAAAGGGAGACTTCGGTCTCTCTTTTTTGTTAACATTTCTTAACATGCCCATAAAATCAAGCAATTTAATTTGTTGAGGAATATTAGAGGAGTATCAGTGTGTAAAGAAAGTGTGTAAGAATGAATATCGCTCCCGTATCAGCAGTTATGGTTCATACAAATTTGAAATTGGGAACAGATAAAAAGGCAGAGCCGAAAGCAGAGCAGCCGAAAGCGTTTGCGGCTCAAAATTCAAGTGCTGCACTTCGTTCATATTTTATGGGTGGACAAGCGGTTTCATTCGGATTTAATTGCAACACTGGTGATTTTGTAACGAAAGAATTTGAAGATGTACCTTGTTGTTGTTGCGGTGGCAAAATGATGCTCGATAGCGAACCTATGGCTCAACATTTGGCTACGCACAAGGGAAAAGAACTTGCTCAAGAAATCAGAGAACACAGAGATTACTTCAGAAATGACCAAGGTACAATTGCTATGATGATTGCGGCTGAAGCAGAAAAGTCAGGTTGTTCGGCATCAAAGGCTGTTAAAAATATTAAACCTAACTTTATGCCGAAATTAAAAGAATATTGCCAAGGTGTTTTGGCTTCGACCGATGAAATTGCAAAAGAAAGATTGGGCGAACAAAATCCCGTTTCAGAAATTATTGCAAACGAACAAAAAAATATTGCAAAAGGAAAAATTGACAGAGTTCAATTCACAGAAAAATTAGTCGGCTTGCACAAAAAGGGACAAATTGATGAAGAAAGTTGGGATAAAATCATCAACTCAGCAATGCAACTTCCGCAAACCGGAAACACTGCACAAAAAATGTTCCAAAAATTAGGCGGCAGACAAGATGCAGGCGTATTCAATACATTGTTGTTTGAATCAGGTCAAACTATCGAACACGTTCATCCGCACTCAAGAGGTGGCAAAAATGACACCGATAACTACCTTGCAGAATGTGGTGAATGTAACCACAAAAGAGGAAATGTTTCTTACATGACGTGGTTGAAAATTCACCCCGAATACCCCGTAAACGTTCAAAAACACATCGAATGGTTTCAACAACAACAAGTTGAAGGCAAATTCGGAAAAGAATACGACGATTATGGTGTGAAGATTAAACAAACTCTTTCAAAAGAATCAAACGGCGTTATGGAACTCAAAGTTCTCGATAAAGCAAAAATTATCGAACTCAGAGAAAAAGTTCAAAACGGCGAGGAAGTAAGCGTTCACGAAGAAATTAAAAAACAAGAAGAAGAACAAGCATAATTACTTCTGAAAAAGAATTACACACTGCCTCGATTACCACAATCGGGGTTTTTTTTCGACTGTTATAGATACGGAATGGCAAATATTTGATTATTGCGAAAGGCTAAATTGTCACGAAAATTTAGCGATTTTCTCGCAATGACCACTTTTCCGTCATTCTGAGCGAAGCGAAGAATCTTGGAAATATTCGCTAACATTGTCATTACGAGGAGAGAAACGACGAAGTAATCCGGTAAAACGAAACTATTTGATAAAAAATGAAATGATTGCTTCACTTCGTTCGCTGTGACCTCTTAACAATCAAAAACCTATAATTAAAAACAAAAAGACATACAAATTTATCGCAAAAAGGATTGCGATGACTGAATTTATGATATTAAGCCATTTTAAATTTTGCAATTTAAAATTTAATCCACTCAAAATGACAATCAGGGCGAAAATAACGTATGTCAAAGCCGCAAATTCAGTTTGAGTTTCATTGATAATTTTAATCATTGCAAGTTGCGAAAACACTGCAACAAAAAGGGTTACGCCATTAAAAATATTTGCGTTAACAACCGTTTTTGGAATTTTTTTCTCATCATTATCGACAGGATTATTCATCGACATTTTCCTTTTTTGTAAAAACGAACGCCCGAACTGCCGTAAACGCCAAAACTAAATTAATTATGATTGAAATACAAACCGCAACATCGTCGATAAAAATATTTTTTGGAATAGGATATTTGAACAAAGTGTTTATGATATTTACCCAAAAGTCAACAGTTTCGGGGAAATGTCTAAAAAACCAATACGTCAAATTATTGCCCAAAAACCAATAGGACAACACATAAATCGGAATAAACGTAATATTCATTTTCGCAAATTGCCAAAATACATTTTCATCGTTATCTTTGAAAGTATATTTTTTATTCAGGATAAAAGAGCATGAGACACCGGTAATATAAGAAAGAGTCGTCGAAACATAATAATTAAAATGTAAAATGTTTAAGGCAATAAACGCTGTCAAACAGCCAACTGTGGTATTAACAATGCCAACCAAACAATATTTTATGAATTCTTTTGATATCCCGATTTTCATCAAACGCTCTATTCGTTAAAAGTCAAATCCAAATATTGCTTAGCAATTCTCGGTGAACGATAACCTCTTGCGAGTGCAAATCTTTCAATACCTTCTGCAATTTCCTCAAACGGTGCTTTAATACCTCTTTCTTCCGCAATTTGTCTTGCGATTTCGAGGAATTTTTCTCTCGATGGCATTTGGAATGTAATCATCAAACCAAATCTGTCCGAAAGTGACATAATTTCGTCAATCGTATCTTCCTTGTGAAGTTCGTCACCCTCACGAGCGGTAAAGGTTTCACGAACAATATGGCGACGGTTCGAAGTTGCATAAATAACTGTGTTTTCAGGTTGTGCACAAACCGAACCTTCAAGCACGGCCTTCAAAGTTCCCATATTGTCATCATCTTCACTAAACGTTAAATCGTCAATAAAGATAAGGAATTTCAGCGGATTGTCAGCAAGTTGTTGCATCAAACTGCTGAGGTGTTTAAGTTTATTTTTTTCAAGTTGAATAACTCTCAAACCAACCTCTGCATACTCATTTGCAAGTGCCTTAACACAAGAAGATTTTCCGGTTCCTCTATCACCGTACAAAAGCACGTTGTTGTATGGATTTCCCGACAAGAACGAAACCATATTGTTGTTCGCTTTTTGTTTTTGAGATTCATATTCCTTCAAATTGTCCAATCTGATTGTGTCAGGGTGCGTAACAGGGAGCAATTCGCCGTTCAAATCCATTCTAAACGAATAAAATCTTGCAAACTTGCCCGTGCCATTTTTAGAATAAAATCTCACATAATCAGAGAGATAATCTTCCCAAACGTCTTTTTTACCGTAGTATTTGAAAGTGTTTGCATAAGACGGCATGCTATCTGCAACTTTTTCCAACTCAGGATTATTCTTTATTAACATTCCGACAATGTCGTCATAGTCAATCTCTGAGAGCAATCTAAGAGTTTTGATGTCATTTTTGACAGCCTCGATGATGTGGGTCGAAATTTCATGAAATTTTCCTCTCGAACAAGCCAAAGAGAAAACATTTTCATCATACAAAATCAAATCGTACAAATAATTTGGTAAACCTGCCGATTTATCCGCTTTATACAAGGCACTGCACATATTTGCATAATATTCTGTTGCCTCAGGATAAATTCTTTCCTTGAAATCTTTTCTGCTAAAAATTTCAAGAATTTTGCATAAATTGTCCAAAACATCATCTTTTTTCAACCCTGATAAAACCGTCAAAGTCTCTGAAAGATTATATAAAGAAATAAAACTGTTTTTCATACTAATCCCCTGTTTGTGGTTATTATATCGCAAGATACATTAATTATGCAATTTAATAAGTTTTCTTAATTTTAAACATTCAAAACCACATGCCGGCCTCTCTTCCGAAAATATTATCTCACTTTGAAATTGTAAAGTTCTAACTAATTTCAGAAAAAATTGCTAAAATCATAAAAAAGGAGAAAATATGAAATTTCACACGAAATATTTATGGGTTCATACGAAAAACATTCACGATTACATCAACATCACTCGTGACGTCGAACAGGCACTCTATGAGAGCGGAATCAACGACGGAATGATTTTGGTCAGTGCAATGCACATCACGGCTGGAATTTACGTCAACGACGCAGAAAGCGGACTTATTCAAGATATAGAAAAATGGCTTGAGGACATCGCACCTTATAATATTAATTATAAACATCACCAAACGGGAGAAACCAATGGCGATGCACATTTAAAGAGCCTTGTCATAGGTCATGAAATCATTGTCCCCGTAACAAACGGAAGATTAGACTTTGGAACTTGGCAACAAATTTATTACGCCGAATTCGACGGACAACGTGACAAACGTATTTTAATTAAGGTTATGGGCGAATGATAAAATTACTCGAAAAAATCACAACCGCACAAAATCGTGAGGTCGAACTTATAGAAATGACTTCAAACTCACAAGACAAAACCGTTTTGCTGATTGGAGTTTTTCACGGAGATGAACCTCAAGGAGAATTTTTGATAAGAAAATTTATCGAAACAAAAAAATCCCCTTGTCAAAATAAAACTCTTATCATTCCGTGCCTAAACCCTGATGGAAAGGCTTTGGGGATAAGACAAAACTCCAATGGGGTGGATTTGAACAGAAATTTTCCGACAAAAAATCGCAAAATACTAGAGGATAAGCACTATTTTTGCGGCGAAACACCTGCGAGCGAGGTTGAAACACGTTTCCTGATTGAAGTTTTGGAAAAATATAAACCCGATTTCATATTGTCATTACACGCACCTTATCGGGTTGTGAACTTTGACGGCGACGGAAGGGCATACGCCGAAAAATTGTCCGAGATAACAGGCTACCCCGTGGAAGAAGATATCGGCTACGAAACCCCTGGAAGTTTCGGCACTTATGCAGGCAAGGAGCGGAATATCCCCACAATCACTTTAGAACTTCCTGAAGATAAATCAAATGAAGATTTGTGGGAAGAGGTAAAAGGGATTTTCGATTTTTGCACAGATGAAATTTAAAATAAAAAATCTATAAACGAATAGGGATAAAGATTTTACTGATAAAAATTATGGTTTTGTAACATCTTTGTTTCATGGTTTACTCAAACGGTTTTTTTATGTTATTATTTACCCGAACAAGAAAATAAGGAATAAATGAATGATTTCTGTAAACGATTTAAAAACAGGTTTAACACTTGAATTGGATAACGGACTTTGGTCAGTTATCGAGTTTTTACATGTAAAACCTGGAAAAGGCGCAGCATTTGTAAAAACTAAATTGAAAAAGATTGAAACAGGTCAAGTAGTTGAAAGAACTTTCAGAGCAGGTGAAAAAGTTGCAAAAGCACAACTCGACAAGAAAGAAATGCAATACCTTTACAAAGAAGGTAATGATTTCGTAATGATGGATATGGAATCTTACGAGCAAATGAATATCCCTGCAACATACATTGGAGACGGAGTAAAATACCTTAAAGAAAACATGAACGTAATGGTATTGTTACACGATGGCAAAATCATCGGCGTAGATATCCCGAACCACGTTGAATTGACAGTTACAGACACACCTCCGTCAGAAAGAGGAAACACTTCACAAGGCGGAACAAAACCAGCAACTCTCGAAACAGGTGCAGTTGTTCAAGTACCTTTCTTAGTAATGAACGGTGACGTAATTAGAGTTGATACAAGAACAAACGAATATCTAGGCAGAGTATAGGTAAATTAATATGAATTTTGAAACAGATTACATTAAGAAACTTGCGAAGATTTTATCAGATAACGATTTGACAGAAATTTCGCTCGGAAGCGGAGAAGAATCAATCGTAATCAAAAGAGATAAAGAATCTTCCCACGTTGTGACAGAGGTAATGCCGTTATCACAATGTGTTCAGCCGTTGCCTCAACAACCGCAACAGCCACAAGCACCTGTTGTTGTTGAAGAACCTGCGGCTCCCGAAACACCAAAAGGAACTCCTATTGTTTCTCCTATGGTTGGAACATTTTATGCTGCACCTTCGTCGGAAGATCCGCCGTTCGTCAGCGTCGGAGATACGATTACAAAAGGACAAGTAGTTTGTATCGTTGAAGCGATGAAATTGATGAACAAAATCGAATCTGACGTCGCAGGAAAAATTGTTAAAATTTGCGTTGAAAACGGCAAACCCGTTGAATACGGACAAGTTTTAATGTATGTAGAATAATTATAAAAGTTAACAAATTGCACTATTTGAGGAAAATTTTCCGAAAATAGTGCAAAATGTTATTGAGGAAAAAACATGTTCAAAAAAGTTTTAATCGCCAACAGAGGCGAAGTAGCAGTAAGAGTAATTCGTGCTTGCAGAGAAATAGGCATACCAACGGTAGCGGTCTATTCAGATGCCGATGCAGACTCACTCCACGTTAGTTTGGCGACGGAGGCCTATTGTATCGGTCCAGCAGAGAGTGCAAAAAGTTATTTGAACATTCCTGCTATTATTTCGACAGCGTTGATTTCAGGTGCAGATGCAATTCACCCGGGATACGGATTTATGTCAGAAAGGGCAG
>OMSS01000024.1 GCA_900313795.1 uncultured bacterium
CTGTATTAGGTCTGTATTCTTGTTTTTTCTTGAAAAAATTTAATAAATTGTCGAATTTCACCATTATTTTTCTCTTATTTTTTTTTTTTGCCTTTTTTACTATACTATAAAATTTTTTTTAGTTTTGCTTTTCTGCATTTTTTAAGTTCGAAACATACTCAATCGCATCTTCAAGCGACGAAAAAGTCGGAATTACACCCTCTAAATATGCCGATGCAAGAGCCTCTTTGATTTTTTCGGAAGGATTTACCAAAAGGAACGAACCGCCAGCGTTTTGACAAGCCTTATAAATTTCCGCAAAAATGTATGTATTATCAGGGTCAAAGACCATAACTTTTTCCATGTTCATTACAATATGCGGACTTCCAGACAAAATAACCGCATTCAAATCGGCATTGAGTGCATCAAAAATTTTCTTGTCATTGAACTTTCTCAAATGGTAAGAAACTATGTCATCATTGACGCAAGTCTTTCTGAACACAGTATTTTCGCTATGTTCGTTCGGGGTATTCATATATTTCAAAATATCTTTATGCCACGATTCTGTCTTTGTCACATAACCGTCAACACCCATTTTATAACACTTATCGATTAATTCTTTATCATCTGCACCAGAAATTACAATAATTTTGTAACTTTGTTTGCCGCTATTTTTGAGTTCAATCGCCTCTTTAATGAGCGAAAATCCGTCCTCACAATCAGGAAGGAACAAATCGATAAGCAAATAATGGAAATTATGACGCATCAATTCAGCCTTTGCCTCTTCGACATTTCTCGCCACAAACGAACGCAAACCAACCCTTTTCATAAGTTGATTTAACTGATATAGCGAAAGTTCCAAATCATCAACAATAAGAACATTTTTGTTTTCGGAGTTGAAATTTACATCAACATCAAAGAAATTCAATTTTCTTTCAATCTCGACCAAAGCCCTTGAAATATCCGTCGTAGAAACCTTTTCGACATCTATATCCGTGGTCTTATTCGCAAGTTCTAAGATTTTATGAATTTGTTCTTGTGTAAGTTCCATTTCACGCTCCTCGTTTGAAACAATTATATCAGCATTTTGTTTTGAATACAAATATTTGAAGAATTGCAAAACTTCACATTCATGTTGAATTTTAGCGAGATAATTGGTAAAATGTTTTCATCGTTAACAGGAGAATGATTATGAAAAAGTTTAAAATTTCGTTTTTAGTTACCGCTTTATTGGCAATCGGTGCAACCCAAGTACAAGCAGATACTATTGGATATGCAGATTTCAAAAAAATCGAAAATAATTACACTTATGCCCAAAAAACTTACAAAGACATTGATTCAAAGGTTTTGGGACTTCAACAATATTTGATTGACAAAGATAAAGAATACAAATCTATCGATTCTCCTTTGAGCAAAAAGGCTTTTGAAGAAAAAACAGAAAAAGAATACAAAGTAAAAGAAGATGCTATTGTTAAATTGAAATTAGAAAAAGAAAATGAAATTTTCAACAACATTCAAAATGCATCAAAAATCGTTTCTGCACAAAAAAATATCGATGTAGTTTTTGATTACAGAGTTATTTTAACCGGCGGTGTTGACTTGACACAAGACATCATTAACTATCTTAACGGCAACAAAAAATAATCCAAATGACAAATAACGACGAGATTTTAAAAAAAGCCGAAAAAATAATCGGCGACAAATTGTGGTGCAAAGCACCGTTTGAAGAACTTGTATTTTTGGACGACGGGGAAACTTTTCCCTGTTGTCCTGATTATATTGACAGATATTCTTATGGAAACATTTATAAAAATTCGAGTGCCGAAATCTCAAATGGCGAACGGGCTGCAGCGTTTCGTCAGGCAGTGGTTGACACCTCTTTTCGATACTGTCATCTCGATATGTGTTTAAATTTTCAAAATCTCAAAAACAATATAAAGCACAACTGTCGCAAGGATTTTCAAGATATTGACGTCCGAAATGTAAAATTCAAAAAAATCCAACTTAATATCGACAACTCCTGCAACGTCCGCTGCATAACCTGTCGAGACAGATTTGTTGCAGACAGCAACGAGGAATTTGAGAGAAAGAAAAAAGTCTTTCACGATGTTATTTTGCCATTTTTTTACGAAAATGACATTGAAGAAGTTTACATTGACGGCAGCGGAGAGGTTTTTGCAAGCAAAATTTCTCTTTACATGCTAAAAATTTTGACGGAAAAATTTCCAAAAATAAAATACGAAATCATCACGAATGGTCTGCATTTTGACGAGGAAACCTGCAAAAAACTTGGACTTGAAAACAAAATCCGAAAAGTTATTTTTTCAATCCATGCCGCAACGAAAGAAACCTACGACAAAATCGTTCGAAACAGTGAGTTTGACCGTGTTATGGACAATTTAAAATATGCCGTTGAATTAAAAAATCAAGGAAAAATCGAAGAAATCGATATGAATTTTGTCGTGTCGACCTTGAACTTCGAAGAAATGCCGGAATTTCAACGATTGGCGAATGATTACAATGTTTATACTCATTTTACGGAATATCGTCCGTGGGGTCATGTTGAAATGGACAAAGATTATGAAAACTATGCAGTTTATTTACCTCAAAATCCGCACTATGCAAGATTCAAACAAATTTTAAAAGATGAAATTTTCAAATCCCCAAATTGCAACATAAATTTGAGATTGGCGGATTAAAATCAAGCAAAACAAAAGCCCCGAAAGATTTTCGAGGCTTTTTTGTTTAATTTAATATTTCAATTAACCTTCAACAATTTTGATACCTGATGAAGTACCAAGGCTTGATGCACCTGCTGCAACCATTGCTTCAGCTGCTTTTCTGTCTCTAATTCCGCCTGAAGCCTTAACTCTCAAGCCTGCATCTTTAACAGTTTCATACATCAATTTAACATCTTCAGCCTTAGCACCAACGCCACCGTTTACGAAGCCTGTTGATGTTTTTACGAAGTCTGCTTTTGCTGCGATTGCACATTTGCACGCTTCAACGATTTCTTCTTTTGTTAAGTAATCTGTTTCAATGATAACTTTCAAAACAGTATTGCCGCATGCTTCTTTAACCGTTCTGATATCAGCAGTTACGGTATCCCATTCAGCGTTTTTAACTGCTTGAATGTTGAGAACCATATCAACTTCATCAGCACCATCTTCGATTGCTCTTTTTGCTTCGAATGCTTTTGCATCAGAAACCATTGCACCCAAAGGGAATCCGACAACGGTAACGACTTTAACGTCTGTTCCTTTTAATGCTTCTGCTGCTTTTTTTACGTTAATCGGGTTAACGCAAACGCCTCTGAAATTATGTTCTTTTGCTTCTTCATACAATTTTGCGAGTGCTTCGTTTGTAGCAGTCGGTTTCAAAAGTGTATGTTCGATGTACTTGTTCATTTTAAGCCTCCTAATTAACTTCTAACATTTTTGTCGAATTGAATTTTTTGGGCGAACAATGTTCAATGTAGTCCCTTAAAAGTTCAAAACACGGTTTAGTCACCTTTATATCTGCAAGTTTATCATAAGGTGTTTCAATATTAAAGTCTGTTTTTTGCAAAGTTTTCAAAAAATCTTTAATTTTTGGGTGAATTCGCATTGTTTTTTCGCCCGAAAGTGCATGGTGGTCACAAACAAGCCCACCATGTTCGAACGAAAATTTCGAATAAGAATCATCAATTTTTTCTCTACAAATATTGCAAACTGAAAATTCAGGTGAATAGCCAAAAACTTGCATCATTTTGAGTTGAAATCTTATTGTTGCAAGCAAAACTTCGACTTCTGTTTTGCTATCTGAAATCCTTGATAAAACAGCGTAAAGCAAGTCATAGACTTTGTCACTGTTTTCATCATTTTCTTCACCAAAATTTTTCACAGTTTCAACGCAATACATTGAAAAAAACAACTTGTCAGTATCTTGGCGAAGGCGAAAGAAAGAGTTGACAGTTTCGGCTTGAGATACCGTATCCATTGACTTTCCCTTTGTCAACAACAAGTTATTTGCGACAAACATATCCATTCTTCCACAAAGTTTTCCGTTAGGTTTTTTCGAACCTTTTGCCATACATCTGATGAGACCTCGTTCTTTTGAGTACATCATAACGATTTTGTCGGCTTCTCCGAAGTCGTACGATTTAAGATTTATGGCATTTGCAGAATATTTTTGTCGCATATTACATCACATCAAAACTTGCGCCGTGATAAACACCACGAATATATTGTTGCATTTCGATTTTGTTGTCACTTGCCTGAATAGCGGTTTCTTTAGTGATAATACCTGCTTTATACAAGTGGAACAAAGAAATATTCAACGAAATCATATCGTCGAAATTACCTCTCTTAACGAGGTCATAAATTTGTTCAAGCGAATCTTTAATAATGAAATCTTTTACCGTCGGAGTGACGACCAAAATTTCACAAGCAGGGAAACGTCCGGGTTTGTCTGCTCTTGGAACTAATCTTTGAGAAATTGTTCCTCTCAAATTTTCCGCAAGTTGTTTTCTGATATAATCTCTGTCTTTAGGTTCAAAAAATCCGATAACACGGTTGATTGTTTGGATTGCATCGTTTGTGTGCAAGGTTGCAAGAACCAAGTGACCTGTTTCAGAAGCCTTCAAAGCCGCTGACATTGTTTCGATGTCACGAATTTCACCGACCAAAATAACGTCAGGGTCTTGACGGAGAGCATATTTAATTCCATCAGGGAACGACGGAGTGTCAATCCCGATTTGACGTTGAGTAATAATACATTTCATCGGTGAAAACAAGTATTCAACAGGGTCTTCAATCGTAATGATGTGTTTTTCCTGCGTACTATTTATGTGGTTAACCATTGATGCCAGTGTTGAAGATTTACCGCTTCCCGTTGCACCAGTAACGAGAACGATACCATTTTTGAGAGAAGAAAATTTGTCGATAGATTTTGGCAAATGCAATTCTTCTCGAGTCGGAATTTTAATCGAGATAACACGAATAACCATAAACATTTTACCGAGTTCTCGGGACAAATTAATACGGAAACGTGCAACATCAGGAATATCATACGAAAAATCGGCGTCATAATTATCAAAAGCCTTATTTCTATATGAAGTCGGAACGACTGTTTCTAAGATTTCAAAGAAATCTTCCTCAGTCAAAGGCGGAATTTGCGTTCTGATAATCTTACCGTCTTTTCTGATGGCAGGTGACTCGTTAATTTTGAGGTGGACATCAGACACACCCTTTTGCACCGCACTTTTCAACAAACTTACTATACTTATACCCACAGTTTTCTTCCGTACTGATTTTTACTAAGACATTTTCACAGAACAATGATAACATCATTGTTCAAATTTGCCAAAATATTTCAAAAGATTAATTTTCAAACTATTACAAAGATGTTACGATTTTGACTTCGTCAACAAAATGTTGTCTAATTAAAACAGAGTGGGTTATCGTAAGTATTTGTTTTCTCCGTGACGACGGAATTTGACGCAGATACAGAATAAAATAACCGTAAGGACAGGTTTAGGAAGTGTATATAAAAGCATTACAAATCGACCATTTCAAATCTTTTGCAAACGATGTCACCATACCGTTTTTGCAAGGTTTTACTACGGTCGGAGGTCCTAATGGTTCAGGCAAAAGTAACATCATCGACAGTATTCTGTTCGCACTCGGTTTTTCAATGTCGAGAACGCTTCGTGCCGAAAAATTATCAGATTACATTTCAACCCACAACCCAAGAAGAAACGACGCTTACGTCAAGGTTACGTTCGGTTTTGAGCATGACGAAAATCAAGAGTTGGCAGTAGCAAGAAGAATTAAAAAAAGTTCTCAAGGCTACAACAGCGTTTATTATTTGAACGACAAAGTCTGCACATTGAGTGACATTCACCTTGAACTCGAAAAGTACAACATCACCCCAAACAGTTACAACGTTGTTATGCAAAACGACGTTATGAACATCACGACTTGTTCGAATGGTGACAGAAGAAGAATTATCGAAGAAATCGCTGGTACAGCGGAATTTGACCGTCAAATCGAAAAAGCGGAAAACGAACTTTTGGTTGTTGAACAACGTGTCGAATCGACAAATCTTATCCTTGAAGAATTGGGCAAAACCATTGAAAGACTTGCCGAAGAACGTGAAGTCGCTTTGAAATATGAAAAATTAAGAAACGAAAAAACAGAACTTGAAGGACAAGTTTCCGCCGTAAAATACTTCGACCTTATGAAATCCAATGAACATGTGCATGAGAGCATAATGGAATTCGGCAAAAAAAAGGAAGAAAAAAGATACGAACTGAAAAAAATCGAAGATAAGATTTTAAAAGTTAAAAAGAATTTAGAAGAAGTTCAGGCGAAAGTGAAGGCTAACGGCGAGGCTGAGCAGATTGCGGTTATTCAAAAAGCAGAAGAAATTAAGGGTAAAATTGACCGCAAAAAAAGTGCCATTGACCAAGCAGACGTAACAATTTCGAGAAATAAACAGGCGATTTTCGGTTGCGAAAACGGAAACAAAACCGCAAACACCAAAATTAACGATGCAAAATCAATCATCGCAAACTTAGAACAAGAAATCAAAGGTCTCGAACTTGCATTGAAAGCCGAACAAACAGAACTCACAAGAGTTTTAGAGGAAGTTTCAGGCTTAAACCAAACGGCTGAAGCGTTTATTGCACAAAGAACAGAACTCCAAAAAGAATTGGATAAATTCAGAGACGAAGAAGTCGACTTGGAGAAAAAGATTGCCCCGCTTGAAAGTTCGCTTTCGACCAATAAAAAAATCATAGAAAATTCTCAAAAATCCATTAATGATTTGACTGATTTTAAGGCAACTTTCAAGGATGAAAAAGACCGTCTCGAGGTGCAAACCGTCGAACTTGACAAGGAATTGCAAGATTATAGAACTATTCAAGAAAATTCAGTCATTGAACTTGAAAACATCAAATCAGAACTCCAACAAAAGACTCGAGACGTTCAACTTGCGACTTTAAAATTGGCAAAAATTGAAGCCCAAAAGAGCGTCAACGACAGTATTGGAGACAGAGCGAACGATACAATTTTGAACGCCCATATTGACGGCGTGCATAATTCTTTGATGAATTTAGGTGCGGTTGATGATGAATATTCTACTGCACTTGAGGTTGCAATGGGTGCAAGAATGAGAAACATCGTCGTTGAGGACGCTGATGTTGCAAAAATTTGTATCGAACTTTTGAAAACCAATCGTGCAGGCTCAACGACCTTCATTCCGCTCGACAAAATCAAACCGGCACCCCGCAGTTTGCCGAACATTCGTGAAAAAGGCGTTGTTGATTACGCAATCAACCTTGTTGACTTTGATGATATTTACGTCGATGCCTTCTACCTTGCACTTGGCGAAACAATTATTGTAGAAGATTATGAAGTTGCAAAGCGTTTGCATGGAAAATACAGAATGGTTACGCTTTCGGGTGAATTATTTGATCGTTCGGGTGCAATCACCGGCGGTGACAGAAAAAAAACGGGCATGAAGTTTGCATCAACAAGTGAAGATGAAATCACAAAATTAAAAGCAGGACTTAAAAAACTTCAGGACGAATATTACGACCTTGAAAATAAGAAAAACGAAATTGAAAATCGTCAAAGCAAAATCAGAACGGAATATTCTAACGCCTTAAACACTTGCAATGGTGCAAAGATGGAACTTCGAAACCTTATCACAAAGGGAAAAGAAGCAGACGATAAAATTAACGCCTATAACCAAGATATCACCGCAGCAAACGAAGCAGTGGCATGTGCTGAAAAACAACTCGACGCTTACGAAGTAAGACGTTTTGAATTGAGCGAAAAAATGCTCGGTTTGCGTGATAAAATTTCCGAAATCGAAAGTAAAATGAGCGAAGGCGAACTTCGTCGTTTGAAAGAAAAAACTCAATCTTACGAAGAAAAAATCAAAAAAATTGAAACAAAAATTACGTTCAAAAATAACGAAATAACAAGCCAAAACAACGTTATCGACTTCCAAAATATCGTTATCAACGACAATTTGACCAAAATTGAACAAATGAAAAAAGATAACGTTCAACTTGAACAAGACAAGATTTGTTTTGCGGAAGAAAAGAGCGTTTTCGAGGAAGAATTAAAAGTTTGGGATGCTAAAAAGGCTGAACTTGCGGAAAAATTGCAACAGTTCCAAGACGAACGAGACACTGTTCAAAAAGAATTGCTTGAAAATGAAAAGGCAAAAGACGTTTTGGTTAATGATTTGTCAAGAATTGCCGACCAAATTGAATCTTTCCGTGCAAGACGTCGTGAAATTGAACCGCAACTTGAACAAATCACAAATGAACTTACTGAAGCAGGAATTAACGTTAAAACTCTCGTTGCACCTGAACTTTCGACAGAAGAAATTACGGCAAAAATTCAAAGACTTCAAAAACGCATGACAGAACTCGAACCTGTCAATATGAACGCAATCAAGAGTTACGACACTCAAATGGCAAGAAAAGAAGAACTTGACGAAAAGATTACCGTTTTGACAAAAGAAAGAACCGAAATTGAAGAAAGAATGTCAGGTTACGGCGAAGCGAAAAAAGATGCGTTTATGGATACTTACACCGCTATTAATAATAATTTCAAATCTGTTTTTGAAAAATTAGCAGACGGCGAAGGTACATTAATTTTAGAGAACGAACAAGACCCGTTCTCAGGCGGTTTGAGCATGATGGTCAAACCAAGAGGAAAAGGTCAAACAAAATTAATCCAACTCTCTGGTGGGGAAAAAGCAATCACGGCACTGTCTTTGGTTTTCGCAATCCAAAAATACATGCCTGCTCCATTCTACGCATTGGACGAAGTTGATGCAAGTTTGGACGTTATAAACAGAGAAAAATTTGCATTAATGATTAAAGAACAATCAAAAAATACGCAATTTATAGTAGTTAGTCACGACCAATCTGTGATAAAATCAGCAGATAGAACGGTAGGAGTAACTCAAAAAGAAAAGGGTGTGACGAAAGTCACAGGTGTACTGAATAATTAAGGAAAACGTATGACTAATACGGCTGAAAATTTCTATAAAACAAGTAATAAAGTTGAAGATGACGATATTTTCGCAATCGATTCGCCGGAAGAAGCAACCGATGGTATTGCTCTTCTCGTTTCGATGGCTAAAACAGGCAAAATTGATCCTTGGGATATCGATATCGTCGATGTTGCAGACAAATATCTTCTTCAAATGGCAGAAAAAAAAGCCTCAAACTTGAGAAATACGGGCAGAACAATCTGGCTCGCATCAGTTCTTTTAAAGTTGAAATCAAATGTCTTGGTCGGCTTAGACCCAATGGATTTCGACTCTGTAATGGCTCAAGAGGACTTTGAAGAATATAACGACGATTTTGAACCTGAATACGAACAACCTGTTAGAAAAAATAACGTCGTCTCAATCAATGAAGCACTCAAAAGACGTCTCAGCACAAGAATGAACCGCAAAAGAACGGTTACTTTGAAAGACTTGATTAAACAGTTGAAATTCTATGAAGAACTCGATAAAAAACAAGCCCTCAAAAACACCTTGGAACGTGCAAAAAGACGTGCTGTTCGTTCGTACGAAAACCTTTCGACAAGCCAAATCGTGAACCTTGCAGCAGAAGATCACATCAAGAAAAATATCGCAATTTTGAAAACAAAATTGGAACAAATTTTCTTGCAAGATGCAAAGGTCGAACTCAATGATTTGACCGAAATCGGTATGGATAGGCTCAATGCATACCTCGCATTGTTGTTTATCACAAGAGATACCGATATCGAACTCGTTCAAGAAGAATTTTATGGCGATTTATATATCCAAAAAGAAAATAAATCCGCCAAAAACACTGAAACTACTGAAAGTTCAGCAGAAATTTCAAAAACCGTGGCAAAAAAACAATCAGGCAATCCACAAAAGAACAACAACTCTTTCGTTGCCTACGAACTTCAAGGAGGCATGCGTAATAACGTTGTAAGCACGCCACCTGTTAAAGAGGCGGTGATTGCATCGTGAGTTTGAAATCGAGAATTGAAACCGTCCTTTTCGTAACCGCTCGCTCGGTCACAATTAAAGAAATCGCTGAAATTTTGGACGAAGATGAACCCACAATCGAAGAAGCAATGCTCGACTTGATTATGGACTACTCTTCCCGTGAAGGCGCTCTCGAAATTAATGACGAAAACGGATATATTTTGCAGGTCAAAGAGGACTACTCTGATATAGTCGAAAAACTCTGCCCTGTCGAACTTTCAGGAGCAGTATTGAAAACATTGACCATTATCGCTCTCAAAGAACCGATAAGACAAACAGACCTCAAAGAAATGCGTGGTGCAAGCACCTATGAACACGTCAGCGAACTCGTTAAGCAAGGTTTCGTGAAACGTACAAAAGATAAAAACGGTCGCTCGTTTAATCTCCACACAACTCCTAAATTTCAGGAATATTTCCAACTCCAAGGAGATACCGACCTTCTACGCAAAATGATTGATACGGACGAACATTTGAAAGAAAATTAATCCTCATTCAAAAAATGAGGATTTTTTGTGTCAAAAAGCACAAAAAAACTTAATACTCAGTCATCACAATGATTTTCAATTACATGACGGCATTAGTTGACATAGTGACAACAAGTGGTTTACACCCCGCAAGAAACAGTTGACAGTTTTCCGCAACACCTTGCCACGACTACATTTTCTAAAAATACACAGAATTGTTAAGATTATTAAAAACAAGGGCACAAGATTTAATAAAAATTAATATATCTGTATGGTTTACTTTTGAAAAAAGATTATTAAAATAAAAAGTGCATAAGGCAAGAGAGGGAGGAATATTATGGGTTCACTCAGCGGAAGCGGACTTATTTCATCGGCAGTTGCAGGCTTGAACAACTCATTTGGCATTTTGAACGCAGACGGTTCAGGTTTAAAACTTAGCAACTTAACAAATCTTACGACGACACAAGTCAACCAATTAGGACTGAACAGTGCATCGTTTGTATCTTACATGCAATCAAGTTTCGGCAATATCGATAAAAATGCCGATGGAACGATTTCATCAAAAGAACTTCAACAATTAACGACACAAATTCAAACTCAAGGTTTGACAAAAGAAGAAGCAGTTATGCGTCTTGCTAAAAAGTTATATCATACACCAGATATTTATAATATCTGGGGTCAAAGAACTGCAGATCCTTTAACGTTCGAATCTCAAAAAGATGCAGAAAAATTTGGAAATGAATATAT
>OMSS01000122.1 GCA_900313795.1 uncultured bacterium
AACGACGACAAGGCGATTGAATACTATCAAACAGCAATGCGACTTGAACCAAATGATCCGAATTATATGTATAACCTCGCTTGTGCCTATGTTACAAAAAAAGAATACGAAAACGCAAAAGTTCTTTTTCAAAAAGTTCTCAACATCGACACCGAGGACTCAAACTCTATGTTCCACCTTGGTATGATTAATTCTCGTCAAGATAACTCTCTTGAGGCAATAAAATACCTCGAGCGAACAATCGAAATTAACCCTGAAGATACAATCGCAAGATTCTACCTCGCCTACGAATACAAACGCACAGGCAGAAGAGATGAGGCTCTCGCCGAATATCAAAAGGTCGTTGAGCAAGCACCCGATTACAGTTGGGCTTATTTCAATATGGCTTCAATCTACTGGGAAGAAGAAGATGTCGTCAATGCTATCGAAAATTTAGACAAAACCGTTGACTTAAACCCACACGACACTAAGGCTTTTGAACTTTTTATAAAAATTTTGATGAAAACAAACACCGACCAAGGTGCTCTTGCCGTTGCCAAAAAAGCACTTCAAGAAAACCCCGACTGCGGAGATTTGTTCTACACAACCGCCCAAGTGTATAAAAAATTAAAAGACAAAAAAAATTACGCAGAATATCTCAAATCAGCGATTTTAAATCAATCTTCACTCTCTATTCCAGTCAAAGAAGTTCGACAAGAGTTAAGCACAATTAAATAACACTAATAGTGTTTTAACGCATAACAACAATATTTAGCAACATGCCACAAATAGTGTCATTCAGAAAAGAGCAAAATTAACGCAAATAGTGTTTAACCCAAAACAACACCAATACATCAAAACACTATTTGTTGCAACAAAAAAATCAGGACAATTAATTTGTCCTGATTAATGCCGTGCCACTATCTATCGACACAGAAAAAGCCGGTTTCCGCTATATGCACCTCTTTTACCGAACAATCACACCCGTAAAATTCTCCTTAGTGCTGCTGTGTTCCCACCCTGACACGGTTCGAAGGTTTACGCCATGACTGACAATAACGTCAACAGTACATATAACTTCCGCCGAAATCTCCTGAGCCTCACAATAGGCTCTACGCCTCGCATTAACTTCGAGTCGAGGGATTGCAATTCCCCACGGAGCACGGCTCAATCATAATACCGCAAACAAAATATTTCCGCAACCCTAAAGCACAAAAAAAGAGGTGTCACCGAAGCGACACCCCTTTGTAATTTATCTCAAATTATTTTCTGTAAAATACTTGAGTTGCTTGATTTTGGTCTGGTTTCGGTTGTTTTGCTCTGATTTCCTTAACCATTTCTGCAATCATTTCGTGGAATTGCATACCACGGTTTTCATCGATTACAACCTTAACTTCATGCATTTGTTCACGTTTTTGTTCAGGAGTCAAGTTGACATCGTGGAGAACGTCCAAGTTGTGACGAGCCATGCTCATAACTTTCTTGATATCATATTCTGTTTTACCGTCGATTGTAACAGCAAGTTTTGAATCAATAGTAACACCCGGAAGGTCAATTCTTCCACCTGAAGCACCACCGTGACCGCCGCCATCAAAGACTGACGAAAGCAATTCTGCGTGATCTGAGCAATCTGCAGAACGGAATGAAAGTCTGATACCGTTCATTTCCGCAACTTCTGAATTTTCAGTTACGAAACCTGCTTTTCTATCTTGAATTGCCATAATTGCAATTTTGTCTGCATCGTATGGTGATGAGTACATTTCTTTCGCTTTTCTTTGAAGTTCAGAATCTTTCGGATTACCTTGAGCGTTTACCTTTGACGGGTCAGCCTTTAAAGCACCCATAACTTCACTATACTTGAATCCGTTTTGAACGTCCAACAGGGTGAATTCAGGATCATGTTTCAAAGAATCTTCCCAAATTTGGCACATATCGTCATAAGAAACTGAAACTACACCAACACCCAAATCAGGGTAAACGTGTTTTCCATCAACAGCCATCTTGAGCATTTTGTCACGAGGTGAAAGTTCACCTTTGCCTGCTTCTGTTACAGGTGCCTTATCAGGAACATCAAATACAATATTGTCACGAAGCCATTTTTTATCAACTTTTTCAGTTTGGTTTGCGTTAACTTCATCGATAAGCCATTTTGACATACCTTCAGGAGCGAAGTTTGGTCTATCTTTTACAGACATTTCCATGTGCTCAGGAAGAAGGTTAGCCGTTCTTGTAAACGAACCTGTATCAGTTGAAGTACCAGTAATGATTGAAGATACGAACTTTCTTGCTTCTTCAAAACTGTTCTTCATTGTATTACCCAAAATACCTGCCTTATCTGCAACGATAGTAACAAGTTGAGTTGCAGCAGGAACCATATCCGAAACGAATGCGAGGTTGTTTTTATGGATTTTTTCCATATCTACACCCGTAACGTCTTTCGCATCAATCCATTCGTTGATTTTGTGAGGGTGGTGGTCGATGTAGATTTGTTTGTTAGAATTTTCGATGTAATCTTTAAATCCGCCCGAAAATCTCTTCGGAGTAGGAATATCAAGAAGGATTACCAAATCGTATTTCTTTCTATCTTCACCCTTCAAAGGACCGTCATCAAACAATCTCGATGAGTCTTGCAAATCAACGAGTTCATTTTTCAAAATTTGAACTTGAGCCTTTGTTGCTGCTGATTGTTCGCCTTGTTCCATTTTTTGAATACTATCTTGAACGAGTGCAATTCTATCGGGGTTGTAAGGACGCTTAACGTCTTCGATACCCGGCATTTTGTTTCTGAAAAGCCCAGGAATTTTATCATCAACAGCACAATCGATTTCTCTGTCAGGATAAGCACCTTGGATTGCCGTTTTCATACCGATTACAGCACCTAAAGTATCACCGTCGGGCTTACAGTGACCGACAATCAAAATCTTTTTGTTTTCAGGATTATTAATTTCGTCGGAAATTGCAGTGATTGCACCCTTAATTTCTTCAACTGCTTTCGGACCGTTAACTTGTGATTCGATATCAAAAATTTTGCCCAAAACTTGTTCAGGAGAAGTCGGTTCTTGGTACAACATAACTTGTTTGCTTACCGAAGTATCCTTAGAATCCATAAATCCTGTGAATACTTTCTTTGTCTTTTCTCTCAAGCCTTCGTTATGACCCGTATACAAAAGGTTAACTCTCAAACCGATTGTTGGTGCACCTTTTGACTTACCTGAAATTACGTTGGAAAGTTCGAAACGAAATTCTTTTTCGTGACCTTTCATAAGTTTTTTCAAATCGGGAACGAGTTCGTCTGGAACTCTGCCAATGCCGCCTTTTTTGCAGCCACCAAGTTCAGGAACTCCGAGTTCAAGTCTTTCATTACCACGTTTATCTGTGATAAATCTGAAATCGAGTTTTTGACCGTCTTTCCATTGGCTATCCGCAAGTTTTACAACATTGTTGTCACGAGCCCTTGGACCAGCACCTTCAGTGCCTTTTTGGTGAGCCGCAACCCCTCTGACCTTCATTTGAATAGCATCAGTTCTTGTTTCGAGCGGCATGGGGTTTTTCATTTGTCCGCCGAATGAAACTTGCAATGCACTACCTATTCTTTTTGTCGTAATTGCAGGTTTTTCTTGAGTTTTGCTGAACGAAACAGAATCTTGTGCAGCCTTGAAATTCAAATACGAAGGTTTAACTTCATTTGACTTCTTGAGTTGCGACAAATATATGCCGTTCAAGCCATTACCGTTGATTTGTGTCATAAATAATCCTTTCAAACACACTCCGCCGCACACACTGCGACATCTCTATTAAACCTCGAAAATGAATTTTTTGTTACTAAATAAGTACATATTTTTAAATTGTTACAAATGTTTGTATTATAATTAAATTAGAACAACAAAATTATCGGAGAAAAAATGGAAAATCAAATGAAAATAGGTATTCCGAGAGCATTATCATTTTACACATACTATCCTTTTTGGCATGGATTTTTTGAAGGTTTAGGAATAAAAGTAATCCTTT
>OMSS01000136.1 GCA_900313795.1 uncultured bacterium
TGAAGTCAGAAAGATGCTTTTGCTTTTCGGAATTTCGGGGGACGAATTAGCTGAGGCTGGAGCAACGTATGAGGAAGTTGTCTGCTTGAATAAATTATCTTAAAGATTATCGACGTATTATAGTTGTGCGAGCGATTGAGGGCTTTTTATGGTTGAAAATGTGTTGAATATCGGGGTTGTTAATTTTCCAACTAATTGGGGCGATAAGGAGAAAAATTTAGAAAATATTGAAAAATATATTGTTGAAGCAGGGGAAAAGGGGGTCGAAATGCTCGTTTTTCCTGAGACATGCCTTTGTGGCTATGATTATGATGAAGAAGTTGATATCCATGAAAAATTGGCTGAAAGCCTTGACGGAGAGAGTGTTTCAAAAATTAAAAAACATGCTCAAAAATATAACATGTATGTGATTTTTGGATTTTCCGAATTGGTAGAAAATTCGGTCTATAACTCTGCTGCTATTGTGTTTCCGAATGGAGAGACTGACGTTTACAGGAAAATCCATTTGCCATTTGATGAAAAAAAATGGGCGATTTGTGGAGATGAGCCGAAACTTTTCGAGACAAAATGGGGCAAAGTCGGCGTGACTATTTGTTATGATACATATTGTTTCCCTGAACTCATCAGATATTATCGTGCGATGGGAGCAAGGTTGGTTTTGAATGTGACGGCATGTCCTGATAACGCTTGCACAATGGGGGCTGCAACCTTGTCGTTGCCTGCATATTCCTTCATAAATTATGTTTATATTGCATCTGCAAATTTGTGTGGACAGGAAAAATATAGCCATTTTTCAGGCGGAAGTTGCGTTGTTATGCCGAATGAAACAAAAGGTGGCGTAAAGACTGTCATAGGTACGTTTTTTGGCGAAAAAGGAAGCGACACTGTTGGATTGTTTAATGGAGTTATCGATTTGTCACTTGCGGATAAAAACACCGATATCCCAATATATGACGGCGATTTTCGGGCTGAAAAGTACGCCGAATTATATCAACATATTGCGCAAAATAATTAAATCGCACAATTCTTCTTATTTGTATTAAAATATAAGTATTCATTTATTTTAAGGAGAAAATAATGCGTGAGGAAATCTTGTCTATTTTGGAAAAAAATAGCAAAATTGATATAAAAGAATTAGCGGTAATGCTCGGAACGAATGAAGAAACAGTGTTTAATGAAATTACCGATATGGAACGTGAAGGTATCATTTGCGGCTACCACACGTTGATAGACTGGGATAAAATTGACAATGAAAAAGTTACTGCTTTGATTGAGGTAAGGGTTACACCTCAACGAGGACAAGGCTTTGACTATGTTGCAGAAAGAATTTACAACTATCCTGAAGTTCATTCAGTTTATTTGATTTCTGGTGGATTTGATTTGTTGATTACATTGCAAGGCAAGTCGTTGCGTGAAGTTTCGGCGTTCGTTTCAGATAAATTGTCCACAATCGATTCAGTTTTAAGCACTGCAACCCACTTTATTTTGAAAAAATATAAAGACCACGGCACGATTATGGCTGCAAAACCGAAAGACACAAGAGAGGTTATTTCATGAGAAACCCTTTGTCGAAAACCATTGTAACGATTAAGCCTTCGGGAATTAGAAAATTTTTCGACCTCGTCAATGAAATGGAAGGTGTAATTTCTTTAGGTGTTGGCGAACCTGACTTCGATACCCCTTGGCATATCCGTGACGAGGGTATTTACGCCCTTGAAAAAGGAAAAACTTTTTATACTTCAAATTCTGGTTTGACAGAATTGAGACAAGAAATTGCAAATTATATCAAACGCACTCAGGGTGTAACATACGACCCCAAAAAGGAAATCATGGTTACAGTCGGCGGTTCAGAGGCAATCGATGTTGCTTTTAGAGCAATGCTTGACCCCGAAGATGAAGTTTTGATTCCTGAACCGAGTTATGTTTCTTATGTTCCGTGTGCGGTTCTTGCAGGCGGAAAGCCTGTAATTATTGACCTCAAAGCCGAAAATGATTTTAGATTGACGGCAGAAGAAGTAATAGAAAAAATCACGGAAAAAACAAAAATTTTAGTTTTGCCTTTTCCTAACAACCCCACGGGCTCTGTTATGGGCAAGGAAGAACTTGAAAAAATTGCAAAAGTTGTGATTGAAAAAGACATTTTCGTTTTGTCTGATGAAATATATGCAGAACTGACTTATAACGGTAAACACGTCTCTATCACTTCGATTGAGGGAATGAGAGAGCGTACGGTATTGATTAACGGGTTTTCAAAAGCGTATGCTATGACGGGCTGGAGACTGGGCTATGCGTGTGCACCCGAGGTTATTTTGAAACAAATGCTCAAAATCCACCAATATGCGATTATGTGTGCACCGACAACCAGCCAATATGCCGCTGTTGAAGCATTGAAAAATGGTGATAAAGACGTCGAAGAAATGCGTCGTTCATACAATCACAGACGTCGTTTTTTGATGAACGCTTTTCGTGAAATGGGGCTTGATTGTTTTGAGCCGTTTGGTGCATTTTATGTGTTCCCGTGCATCAAGGAATTTGGCATGACAAGTGAGGAATTTGCAACGAAATTCTTGATGGAAGAAAAAGTCGCAACCGTCCCGGGAACGGCATTTGGTGCAAGCGGTGAGGGCTTTTTGAGAATATCTTATGCCTACTCTCTTGAAACATTAAAAATCGCAATGGAAAAATTGGCAAAATTTATTACAAAATTGCGAAACGAAAAGGCATAAATCCTTTGTTTTTGTGGGTTGAGAAATCGACCCGCATTTTTTATTTTTGTGCAGAAACACTAACTTTTAACGGCAATTTTTCTATTTTTGCAAAGCAAACTGCCTCTGTCGAAAGTTCCTCAAAAGCAATCATTTCGTAACTTTTGAAACATGAGGACAACAATGTTGCAATTCCGCCTTCGGCTTCAAAATAAATTGAATGAGCATTTCTTATGTAATTTTTTGCATCATCTGAACGGTCGCCTTTGCCAATGGTTGCAAGGATTTGAGGAAATTCAGGCAAAAACTTGTCCATTCTTTTTGCGGTCGTTGGTCCGATTGGTCCTACGATTTCAGAGGGGGTTGCAGAACATGGTGCTGCGTAAAAAATTATTTTGTTCTCAATGTTAAAAGGCAATGGCTTTTTAGCTTTTTTATATTCAAACATTTTTTTGTGAGCGGCATCTCGGGCAATCAAAATTTCTCCCGTGAGCAAAATATTTTCACCCTCTTTTAAATTTCTAATGCTTTCAATATCGTCTGTTTGCACCTCTTTTGCCGTACTTTTTGAGGTTTCTATTTTCTCAAAATTTTCGACTTTTTTTGAATATTTTATTTCATCATTTTCAAAAGTTGCACTTGCAACTCGAAGGGAGTGGCAATTAAATGCGATTGCAACGGGCAAACTTGCCATGTGGTGGTTCTTTGCGGTGATTTTTAAATCCGCAACAAGAAAATTATCTTCGGCGTTTTCATTCACGTTCGAGAGAATTTTTTCTGACAATTCGGGCATGTCATTTCTGTCATTGAAATATCCTTTTTCGGCTACTGTCATAACACTTTCAGCACCAGTTCCAATGCCGATTGAAATATAACAAGGCGGGCATGCATTTTTTGCTCGGTCTTTGATAA
>OMSS01000123.1 GCA_900313795.1 uncultured bacterium
CGACGTCATCGTCCTCGACGAGTTCAAGTTCGAGGCGCCCAAGACGAAGCTCATGGTCAAGCTCCTCAAGGAGCTCGACGTAACCCGCACCGCCTGCATCGTCCAAAAGGACGTTGACGACACCGTCGTCCTCGCGGCGAGCAACATCCCCACCGTCGACTATTCGACCGCCCAGGCGCTCGACGTCTACACGGTTCTCGCGAACCGCAAGCTCGTCTGCGACAAGGCCGGTTTCGACGCGCTCATGGCGAGGATCGCCAAGTAAGGAGAACGTCATGACGATCAAGGAACTCAAGGAAAAGACCGAGGGCGTGATCCTCAACGTCCTCATCACTTGCGAGTCTCTTAATTTGAGTTGCAGCAAGTTCAGATGCCGAACCTGAAACGATTAACTTCGGCAAAGCAGGAAGTTCCAACGGTTCACGTTCATATTTAACTTCCGGATAAACAATATCGCACATAGCCTGTGCTGCACCGGCAGAACCACACGGCAAAATCTTCGTGCCGCATTTTTTGAGTGCAAGCATAACCTGCTCAATGTCAACAGATGAAAGAGCATCAGCTACAATGAGTTTTTTACCCGCTGCGATTAATTCGTTCAATTTTGCCAAAATCGGACCAGCACCCTGTTTTACAGTGTTAAGTTCGATTAAAGAAACCAAATCTTGCTCATTTGGCGGCAAACCGTTTCTCAAAACAGTCGGAATGTGAGATTCATAAATCGGTGCTCTTGGGTCACGAGCAAACTCCGTACGTTCAATAGGCACGCCCTTTAAGAGGTGATAACCGCCAACGGTAATTCTTCCCTCATTCGGAAATGCAGGCATGACAAGTGCTGCTTCGTAGTCGCTCGCTTCGATTACGCCCATAATTTCCATTGCGATGTTGCCACGAATTGTCGAATCAACTTTTTTGTAAATATATTCAACACCCAAACTGTTGATAAGTGCCGTAGTTGCTTCTTTTGCACGAGCCTTCGCCTCATCAGGGTCGATATTTCTACTTTCAGTTGAAACAGCCCAAACTTGAGTATTCTCGTGAGTTTTGACAATATCTTTATAATTTGTTAAAACCTGAACACTGCAACCTTTAAGATGAAATTGTAAAGCCGTGTCGTTTGCACCCGTCAAATCGTCTGCAATAATTGCAACACCGTCGGAAAATAACATTACATATTCTCCGCTTTTCTTCTCAAAACTTTAAATTTTGACGAAACAATCGAATAATATTCTTTACCGTTGTATTTGGTTACCGTCAAGCGGCCATCAACCCACATCAATGTGCCTTTTTTAGCGTGTTGATAAGCCAATTCAGCCTTATTCCAGTCGTCAATGTTAAACCAATCTGTAACTTCTTCTTTTGTTTTAGCATCCCATCTTGATACGGCAAGAGAAAATGAAGCCTTGCATTTACCTGATTCAAAATATTTAATTTCTGCATCTCTGCCGACCGTGCCGACTACTAAAACTGAATTCATTGAAATATCCTTTTTAATTTTACTGAGTTAATTATGCTAAAAACATTGAATTTTTACAAATTTTAAAGGTGATTTATGTCTTTTTCTTCACAAAATCAATCGCTTCTTCCCGAGAGGAAATGTTTCCTTCAATTTGTTCAGCATAAAGTGCTTTGACTATGTCACCCAAGGCTTTTGACTGTTTTAAACCTGAAATTTCCATAACCTCATTTCCTGTCAAAAAAGGCTTTGGACTTGCAACTGCCGAACCAAATTCGAAACATTCATCGAGCAAAATCGAAAGATTTGAGAGATTTTGAACAATCATATCGGCTGTAATCGCCTCACCCATTGCAGAAAGCCTATCCGACATCGCAAGAATAATCACATCTTCAAAATACGGATACATTTTTCTGTAAAATTTCAAATGTGCTTTAGACCCCACAACCTCTTGCCACACAAGGGACGACGGGTATATGTGATACTTAATCATTTTTTGAACGTACGCAATTTGTTTTTTCGAAAATTTCAAATCTCGCATAATTGGCACGATTTTTTGCGAACCGACTTCATCGTGCATAATGAAACGATGACGCCCTGTTTCCTCATCAATAGTCCAAGTGTCGGGCTTTCCGATGTCGTGCATAAATGCCGCAAACTTCAAAAATGCCCGCCTTGAATAATTGCCAAACTCCATATCATCAAGGATTTTTTGGCGTTCTTTTGGTAAATTTTCATAATTTCTTTGCACTTGTCGAACAGTTTCTATCAAATGGTGCTGCAAATCCAAGTGATGGTGCGTGTTTGGAGGTATTGTCTTAACCTCTCTCATCACAGGGAAAATCTTGTCGAGCAACCCGACCTCGTCCATTTTTAAAAGAGCAATATCTGAATATTTTCCCTCAAAAAGTTTCATAATTTCAGTGTTAACACGCTCTTTTGCAGGCTTTTCGATTAAATCAAGATTATTTTTGATAAAATTTTCAATGGTTTCATCAATATCAAAATTATATTTTGCCGCAAATCGGTACACACGCAACATTCGAAGCGAGTCGTCGGTAAAATTTTTCAAATCCGCCGTTCTTAAAATTTTATTCTCAAAATCACTAATCGCACCGACATTGTCCACAATTTCATCGTTATTGAGGTCATAAGCGAGCGAATTTATCGTCAAATCACGGCGATGAATATCCTTATCGAAATTATCCTCAAGCATCGCAGAAATGTCAAAATAGTTGGTCTTGTCGGGCATTACGACCCTGTAAATTTTATTTTCCTCATCGAGCGGAACAAAATGAGAATTTGTATTGTCAGCAATAGTTTTCGCAAGTTTTTCCGCCACATCGGATTTCACAATCAAATCTCTGTCATGCGAAATTTCGCCGGTCGCCAAATCTCTCAAAAATCCACCAACAAGAAAGCAATCCACCCCTTTAAGATATGGTTTTATAAGATTGATAAATTCGTCGTTTTGAATAAATTTTTTTATTTTTTTAGCCTTATTCATCGCCGACCTCTTGAATTATTCCAAAAAGTGCCGCCGTTAGAGCAGTATCGGCTCTCATAATCAATTTTCCAAGCGAAATTTCATAAAGATTTAATTCTTCAAAAAGTTTAAATTCTCTATCAGAAAAACCACCCTCACAGCCAATAACTGCAAGGATTTTATCTCCTTTTTGATAAGGGTTTTGTGCAAAATATTTTTTTATCCCAAAATCTTTTGCACGTTCTGAAAAAATTAAAATTTTGTCATAATTTTTAGAATTATTTTTTAAAAATTCATCTAATTTTTCAGGTTCTGTAACAACGGGAAAATCCGCACGTTCACACTGTTTTACAGATTCGTCCGCAATTTTTTGAAATTTATCTGACTTTGCACGCACAACAGATTCTTTAACCGCACAATTATCGCAAAGTAGCGGTATTATTGTTTTTACGCCAAGTTCAGTTGCTTTTTGAATAGCAGAAAAGTCTGCATCTTGCTTCAAAACGCACCTTGCAACCGTCAAATCAATCGCCAATTCACGAAAAGAAGGATATTTATCAACAATTTCAGCCTTCAAAACTTTTCTCTCAATATCACAAATTTTTGTCACATACTGAATTTTGTTTTCGTCAATAAACAAAACCTTTTCGCCAATTTTGACACGGCGAGCGTTGACGAGGTGATTTAAAAGTTCCTTGTCCTCAACCTCGATGATGTTATTTTTAACATTTTCAGTTTTGATAAAAAAATGTGGCATAAAATAATTATACACCATGCCCGTAATTTAATCCTTTTGAATTTCAAAATAATTGGGCTATAATGAGCAAAAAGGCGGTATTTATGAAGATTATCGATTGTGAAGTTTTAAAGGAAGTTGTTTATAACCTGTGTTTGCAAGCAGGACAAGAACTTTCGCCCTATCCGTATGAAAAGATTTTAAAAAAATATGAAAAGACAAAATCGCTAAAACTCGCTCATATTCTACAAAATGCTGAAAATGCTCGCAAAATTCAACGTCCATTATGCCAAG
>OMSS01000190.1 GCA_900313795.1 uncultured bacterium
TGATGACATCATTGAGGGGCTTAAGGCTTTTAATATCCCGATTTATACAAAGGCTGGCTTTGAGGCGGACGATGTAATCGGAACGATTGCAGAACGTGCAAAGTCGCAAGATATCAAGGTAATGATTTTGACGGGCGATAGAGATTCTTTCCAACTCGTTGATGATGAGAACGATGTTGCGGTTATTATGCCTTCAAAGGGCGAGATTGTTACTTATAACCGTGAAAAAGTATTTGAGAGAATGGGAGTTTATCCTGAGCAAGTCGTTGATTTGAAAGCACTTGCTGGCGATACATCGGACAATATCCCAGGGATTCGTGGTATCGGAGACAAAACGGCTGCAAAACTTCTCTCTCAATATCAAACTTTAGAAGGAATTTATGAACATGTTGATGAGGTTTCTGGTAAGGCATTGAAGCAAAAACTCATTGACGGTAAGGCTGATGCGGAGTTGAGCAAGCAACTTGCGACAATTAAGCGTGATGTCGATGTAGATTTTGACTTTAAAGAAACTTGCCTTGAAATCGCAAATAAACAGACTGTTATGGACTTTTTTAAGAAAAATTCTTTCTATAATTTCTTGAAAAATTCAGATAAAATTTTCTCTCATTTTAAACTCTGTGGGGATTTTGCACAGAGTGAAAATTTGTCTAAACACGATAATGTAGGTAAACAACAGCAATTATCTTTGGCTGCTCCTAAAGTTGTGGGTGAAAACGGTCAGTTGGGCTTGTTTGCGACGGAAGTCAAAAAGATGCGTGGTTCTTACAATGTCGAGCGAAATTTGGTCGATACAGAAGAAAAATTGAACAAAATGATTGAGACTTTGAGGTCTAAAAGTTTGATTTCTGTTGATACCGAAACGACTGGCTTGAATCCGCTTGAAGACGATATTGTAGGGCTTTCGATTGCATATAATGACCAAATTATTACGAAAAACGGTCGGGTAAAATTTGACGAATCAAAAGAAAACGTGACGGTTTGTTATTATGTCCCGTTGTTTCATAATTACGGTGAACAGGTTGATTTTGACTATGCGGTTCAGTCACTTGCACCGATTTTTGCAGATGAAAAAATTGCAAAGACAATGCAAAATGCAAAATTCGATTTACACGTATTAAAACACCACAACATGCCTGTTTCGGGGTTAATTTTTGATACAATACTTGCAAGTTATA
The DNA here is from genome assembly GCA_900313795.1 of uncultured bacterium. Taxonomy (GTDB): domain Bacteria; phylum Cyanobacteriota; class Vampirovibrionia; order Gastranaerophilales; family Gastranaerophilaceae; genus RUG841. Next base: position 1,179 of record OMSS01000190.1, read on the forward strand.
TTTTCGATTCTTCGAGAAAACATGGGTTGAAAACGCAGGCGGCTATGTACTTAAATTACATTATGACCGAGTACGAAGAAGTTGCAGGCAAGTATGTTTCGTTTGATACTGTTGAGATTGAAAAAGCGAAGGATTATGCTTGTGATGATGCTTTTGCGACATTAGAATTGACGAGATATTGGCAAAAGACTCTTGAAAATGATGAGTTGGATTTACTTTATGATGTTGAAGTGCCGACGACAGTAGTCTTGACGGATATGGAAGAGGTTGGAGTTTCTATTGATAAAAATTATCTTGCTAATCTTTCGGCGGAAACGCAGGCTGAGATTGAAAAAGTTGAGGCGAAAATTTTGGCTGAAAGTGGCGAGGAGTTCAATGTAAACTCTCCAAAGCAGGTCAAGTATATTCTTTTTGATAAGATGGGGCTTCGAGTTCGAGGTCGCAAAAAGGCAAGCCAATCCACTAATGCCAAGGTTCTTGAGGAATTGGCACTTGATTATCCGATTGCAAAATATATTCTTGAACAACGTCATTTGTCGAAATTGAAATCGACTTATATTGATGCGTTGCCGAATTTGGTTTCTTGTCGAGACAATCGAATTCATACTTCGTTTAATCAGACAATCACTACGACAGGAAGGCTTTCGAGCAGTAATCCGAATTTGCAAAATATTCCTGCAAGAAGTGAGTTGGGCGAAAAAATTCGAGGGGCTTTTGTTCCTGAAAATCCAGAAAACATAATGCTTTCTGCTGATTATTCGCAAATTGAATTGAGATTGTTGGCACATTGTTCGCAAGATGAAAATCTTATGCAGGCTTTTATTGATGACGTTGATGTTCATACCCGCACTGCGGCAAAGATTTTTGACGTTCCGGAAGAAGCGGTTACAAAGGATATGCGAAGAAAGGCGAAGGCGGTCAATTTCGGTATTGTTTATGGTCAATCGAAATACGGGCTTGCATCGCAACTCGATATTTCACCAGTCAAGGCGGACGAGTTTATCATAAAATATTTCCAAACTTATCCTTCTATTCAAAAGTATATGTTGGGAACTATTGATTTTGCACGTGAACATGGTTATGTAAAGACGATTTATGGACGAAAACGTTGGCTCGATACGGCATTGTATTCATCTTCAACGCAAGAACGTGAGGCTGCAGAACGTGCTGCAATCAATGCACCTTTGCAAGGAAGTGCTGCCGATTTGATAAAAAAAGCGATGGTAGACCTATATATCTACATCAAAAAGATGAATTTGAAGTCAAAAATAGTCATTCAGGTGCATGACGAACTCGTACTTGAGGTGGTAAAATCAGAACGAGACTTGGTAAGTGAGTTAGTCAAGAAAGCAATGGAACAGGGTCAACCGTTGACAGTTCCGCTTAAAGTGGATATGGCTTTCGGGCAAAACTTAATGGAGATGTAATGAAGAAATTTGTAATAGCGGCTATCGCCTTTGTTCATTTTGCAGGATATGCTTGTGCAAATGCT
>OMSS01000124.1 GCA_900313795.1 uncultured bacterium
TAACTAAAACTAATTATATTTTTTGAAAATCAAAACTGCGTTTGTGCCACCAAAGCCGAACGAGTTCGAAAGTGCGTATTCGACTTTATGTTCTCTTGCTTTATTCGGAACATAGTCCAAGTTTCCGACTTCTTCGTCCTGGTTTTCCAAATTGATTGCTGGAGGAACGACATCATTCATCGTGGTTTCGATTGAGAAAATTGCCTCAATAGCACCTGCTGCACCAAGCATGTGACCGGTCATTGATTTTGTCGAACTTACGAGCAATTTTGTATTTTCGTCTTTATTACCGAAAATTCTTTCAATAGTTTTTGATTCCGCAATATCGCCAACGTGGGTACTTGTACCGTGGGTATTGATGTAATCAATATCAGATTTTGTGATGCCTGCATCTTTCATAGCAGCGTTGATTGCGTATTCAGCACCTTTGCCTTCTGGGTCAGGAGCAACCATATCGTAAGCATCTGCACTTTGACCATAACCAACGATTTCGGCATAAATCTTTGCCCCTCTTGCTTTTGCGTGTTCTAATTCTTCGAGCATTACAACTGCTGCACCTTCACTCATAACAAATCCGTCACGGTCTTTATCATAAGGTCTTGAGGCTTTTTCAGGTTCATCATTTCGTTTTGACAAAGTTTTTGCACTTGTAAATGCACCAACGCCAAAGTTACTGATTTTAGAATCCGTTCCACCTGCGAAAATAATATCAGCATCACCATATTGAATAAAACGATAAGCGTCGCCTATTGAATGTGCACCAGTTGCACAAGCGGTTGCGATTGCTTTATTCATACCTTTTGCACCAAGTCTGATTGAAACTTTTCCTGCTGCCATATTCGGAATCATCATAGGAACTGTAAACGGGCTGCACTTGTAGTAACCTCTTGAGAGCATTACCTCGTGATTTTGAGCCATTGTTGCCAAACCGCCCTGTGCTGAGCCAATTACGACACCAACTCGATACGGATCTTCTTTTTCGATATCGAAATTTCCGCTTTTTGCTGCTTCATCAGCCGCCATTATTGCGTACAATATAAATTTGTCTAATCTTTTTGCTTCCTTAGCATCGACGTAATCTTCCGCATTATATTCAGGAACTTCACCGCCGATTTTAACCAGTTGTTTATCGATATCAACGGTTAATTGTCTTATGCCGCTTTTACCGTTTGTTACAGCATCCCATGCTTTATCAACGCCGACTCCGAAGGGTGAAACGCAACCCATACCGGTGATTACAACTCTTTTCATACTTTCCTTCCATATTTTGTTATTGTGTTTCAATAAAATTATCTTAATTTGATTATAGCACCAGCAGAAGTCATGCCCGCACCAAAAGCACTCAAAAGCAATGTGGACGGAGTTTTTAACTCTCCTGATTTTAATTTTTCGGCAATTACACAAGGTACAGATGCTGCGGACATATTGCCGTAGTGTTCGATATTATGCAAAACTTTTTCGGGTGCAATTTTGATTCTTGTCGTCAAAGCCTCAATCATTCTCAAGTTTGCTTGGTGAGGAATAAAATAATCGATATCATCAATCGTCAAATTAGCCTCTTCCAAAGTCTTTTTAATGACTGCTGGAATTTTTTGCATAACATATTTATAAACATCTTTGCCAGCCATTTGGATATGCAAATTTTCAGGATTTTTATGATATTCTGCAAGCGGACAATTTTGGTTCGGCAAATTCAAAGAAATGAATTCTTTACACTTACCATCTGCTTCAAGGTGAATGTTCACAATATCGTCCTGACCATCTTCAGAAACTTCCAAAATCGTTGCAGCAGCACCATCTCCAAAAAGAACACAACTCGAACGGTCTGTCCAATCCAAAAATTTTGATGTTGCATCAGATGACATTACCAAAATTCTCTTCGCAAATCCTGAATTGATATTAGCCCGTGCAATTTGCATTGCATACAAAAATCCTGAACAAGCCGCAACAAGGTCAAATGCAGATGCATTATCCGCACCGATTGCACATTGAACTTCGCAAGCAACCGTCGGATATGGTCTTTGAGGAGCAGAAGTTGCCGAGATAATCATATCAATCGTCATCGGGTCAACACCTGTGTTTTCAATCAATTTCTTCGCAACGTCAACACCTAACGTAACGGCATCTTCTTCGCCCGAAACGACATGTCGTTCGCCGATTCCCGTGCGTTGTCTTATCCATTCGTCATCAGTTTCAACGATTTTCGCCATATCGTCATTTGTTAGTGTTAAATCTGGAACGCTAAATTCCATTCCTCTGATTCTTACGGGTATGTTCATTTTAATTCTTTCTTGTTGTGTGTTCTTGTCCAATTTTTTGACCTTCGGCTAAAACTTTAAAGTTTAAATTCTTAAGGTTAATTTTTTCAGGCGTCAAAACTTTTTCGACAGCCTGCTTTATAGAATTTATATCACAAAGATTGCAAACTTCACTCAAAACGCCAAGTGCCGCCATATTTGTGGCTTTTACGCTACCTGCTTCTCTTGCAATATCTGACAACTTCGCAAAAATATAATGCACGTCATCTCTCGGTCGTTTTTCATCAAGTAATGACGAATTTGCAATAACAATGCCGCCCTTTTTAACCTTCGGCAAAAATTTATCAAACGACAAATCATTCAACGCAATAAGAAAATCCGCTTCCTTTTTATGCACCGAAGTTACCTCAACATCGCTAACGACAATTTCGCAATTTACCGCACCACCACGCATCTCTGCACCATAACAAGGATACCACGTCACCTTCTTATCGTTCAACATAAACGAATTTGCCAAAATTATTCCGACCGATAAAACGCCTTGTCCGCCAAAACCTGCAATTATAATACTTTGTTCCATTTTTAGCCTTTCGTAACGTCCTTGAATACTCCGAGCGGAAATTCTTTAATCATTTTTTCTCTAACGTGCTTATGTGCCTCTTGAGGAGTCATTTTCCAATTCGTCGGGCATGCAGAAAGAATTTCCACAAATCCAAAGCCCAACCCATTAACCTGCACCTCACAAGCCTTCTTAATAGCCTGTTTTGCCTTAATAATATTCGGTACAGAATCAAGTGAAACTCTTGCAGCGAAAGCCGTTCCATCACATTGTGCAATGTGTTCTGCAATCTTCATCGGATAACCGTTGAGTTCCGCCGAACGTCCAAACGGAGTCGTCGTCGTAACCTGTCCAAGCAATGTCGTCGGTCCCATCTGACCGCCCGTCATGCCATAGGTCGTGTTGTTAATACAAATCGAAGTAACTTTTTCGCCTCTCGTTGCGGTGTAAATCGACTCCGCAAATCCGATTGCAGCAAAGTCACCATCGCCTTGATAAGTGAAAACAAACTTATCAGGTCTTGCACGTTTAATACCAGTTGCTTCAGCAGTAGCCCTGCCGTGCGGACATTCGAGACAATCTATATCGTAAAAATCATACAAAAATACCGAACAACCTACGCAAAGTGCTGCAATGGTGTCCTCACGAACGCCCAATTCATCAATAGCATCACCGAGCAATCTCAATGCAACCCCGTGGTCGCAACCAGAACAAAACGTGAATTTTGCATCTTTTTTTATACATTCGGGAAGTTTAAACACTTGTTGCATCTTTTGCTCCAATCATTTTTCTGACGGCATCAAGAGTTTCGTCAACATCAATCCACTCGCCTGCCGGACGACCGAGGTGAACAACTTCGGCCTTGCCATTTACAGCAATTTTAACGTCCTTAATCATTTGTCCCATGTTCATTTCAGCAACAATGATTTTCTTCGTCTTATCAGCAAGTTCTGACAAACGTTTATTCGGGAACGGGAAAAGCGTAATCGGTCTGAACGTACCGATTTTCAAGCCTTGTTTACGACCTTCATTCATCGCAGCCTTAATATTTCTACCCATAGTTCCGAACGCAACAAGCAAAACATCAGCATCTTCGACGTTATGCTCTTCGTACATAACTTCTTTTTCTTCCATTTCTGCATATTTTGCAAA
>OMSS01000126.1 GCA_900313795.1 uncultured bacterium
CACGCCGATATCACGCTTGATTGCAGACATCGTAACATCTCCGCAAAATCCTGCGATTGCAAGGATAATGCCGACAAAACAAGCCTGAACATGGGATAACGGTGTCAAAAATGGTGCTAAAATCATCGAAAACAAAACCGAGGACAATACGCCACCCCAGAAGCCTTCCCACGTCTTATTCGGGCTGACTTTAGGAAGAATTTTATTTTTACCAAAAGACTTTCCGAAAACATATTGCATAAAATCGTTTCCAATCGTCAACAGCAAAACAAACATCAACAAACCAATTCCGCCGCCTGCAGGGTTAATATTTTCAGGGAAAATAATATAAAGTGCCAAATAACCGATTGCATAAACTGTCGTCATTAAGCCCCAATGAATAGTTCCACAAGACTTCAAAAAGCCATCTGTTTCTTGAATCAACACCATTCTAATCGGTATCAAAATAAACATATACAACGGGATAAACAAATAAAACATTACGACCCAATTTGTGTATAAAAAGTAAAAATTAATAGGGATTGCAAGATACGCCCAAAGCAAAACCCTTCTGTCAGAGCGTCTCGTCGGAATCATCGAAAAATATTCCTTCAACGCAAGATAAGAAATAAGCATTATAAAGAAAAATGCAACAATTTTATTTATACAAAATGCAAGCGTAAAAAGAATAAGAATTATCCAAAAAGACTTCATTCTCGTGATAAAATTTGCAACATTTTTTTTCATAAACTTCAAAATCAACGCTGTTATGTTAATCAAAGCAACCAAGATATACACAACAAACAAGCAGACTTTGACGTTATGGGTCAACAAAATATGTTCCATTTAAAAATCTCCAAAATACTTTACCATTCAAGTTTACTTTATTTTTATATAAATAACAAGTTAAAAAACTTGAAACAATACGTCCGAATTTGACGCCCTGAGTTAGTAATATAAAAATGTGAAAAATATTTCACACCAAAGGTCACTTGTAGACACCAATTGGTGTTTACTCTATTCATTCCCGATAGCGGTTAAAAAGACCGCTTTTTTTTATTGTTTTTTTCGTTTTTTTAAAATTCTTTTAATTTTGCCTTTGAGAGCCAAAAACGGTGAAATCAAAAGGAAAACACCACTCATTGTCAAAACGACCCATTCGGTCAAAACGTCTGCAATAAATATCGCATAGGCAAAAGCACACAACGAAAGAACAATCATGATGAAAATTTCAAAGTGATTGTATCTTTTTTCAGGAGCATTATTTTCTTCAAACTCGCTTGTAAACTGTCTGACAGGAGCACCTGTAAAAATCTTTTTAATTTTTGCATTATATTCACGCTCGTTTGCGTTGTCGAGGTATTCCTTGTATGCATGAGCCGCTGCGAGCAACTGTTCTTCACCATCTATGTAATAGAAAAAATTTTCCTTTTTAAGATAATATTTTTTCTCATAATCGTTCGCAATCTGCAACATAAATGCTTTAAACTCAAATTCAGATTCAAATATCTTCATTGCCTTGTCAAACATTTTGTCACCTTTCGAGCCGAAATTACTTTACGGATTTTAAAATTTCGACGATTTGATGAGAAGCAGTGCCGTCGCCATAAGGATTTATCGCTTCTGACATTTTTTTGTAAGCGTTTTCATCGTTCAAAAGTTTGTCCGCTTCACGAACGATATCCGCAGTTTCCGTGCCGACGAGTTTAACTGTGCCGTATTCCACAGCCTCAGGGCGTTCCGTCGTTCTTCTCAAGACCAAAACAGGCTTACCCAAAGAAGGTGCTTCTTCTTGAACACCACCTGAATCCGTCATAATCATCACACTTTTTTTCATCAAGGTTGAAAACGGAGCATAATCTTGCGGTTCGGTCAAAATAATTCTTTCTTTTCCGCCCAAAAGTTCATGAACAACATTCGTGATGTTTGGGTTCGGGTGAACAGGGTAAATCACTTGAATATCCTTGTTTTTCTCCACAAGTTCAGCAATTGCGGCACAAATATTTCTGATTGGTTCACCAAAATTTTCACGTCTGTGAGCAGTGACCAAAACAGTTCTCAAATCAGGGTTTAAGCCCAATTTTGAAATATCTGCCTCTTTATTGTTAACAATATACAAAAGTGCATCTATAACGGTATTGCCCGTTTTGTAAGCATGAGTCATCGGAATTTGTGCCTTTTTCAAGTTTTCCATCGACGTATCCGTCGGGGCAAAATGATACTCGCAAAGTGCATCAACAACAACCCTATTGATTTCTTCGGGGAAAGGATTGTATTTGTCATTCGTTCTCAAACCTGCTTCAACGTGACCAACAGGAATTTTTGCATAAAATGCCGAAAGCCCTGCTGCCATTGAAGTTGTCGTATCACCATGAACAAGTACAATATCAGGCTTAACTTCTTCGTAAACCTCTTTCATTTTAATCAAAACGTCCGAAGTTATTGACCAAAGATTTTGATTTTTTTTCATAATATTCAAATCATAATCAGGCTTGATTTCAAATAAATTCAAAACGGCATCAAGCATCTCTCTGTGTTGTGCCGTAACGCAAACAATGCTTTCAAACGTTTCAGGAAATTTTTCAAGTTCCTTAACCAAAGGTGCCATTTTAATCGCTTCCGGACGAGTTCCAAAAACCGTCATAACTTTTATTTTGCTCATGATTTTCTCCGAATTACTTTTGTAAAATAATTTTAGCATGTAAATAAATTTTGTCTTTTTTATTTGAGAAAGAATTTTGTTTCGGATATAATTTCAGAGCAAGTAATGTGTTTGTAAATATTTGTTTCAAAAGTAGCAAAAAAATTTTATCAGATGCTTTTAAACGAACAAAAATGTTTGTAAGGGAATAGAAAATGATTAATTTAACAGGTGTAAACCAAACCGTAGCAACTAAGAACAAGCCTCAATTAAAGGCTGCTAAACAAGATGTTCAAGTAAATGCGAATGCAGTAAAGGTCGAAGAAAATCAACCGCAAAAAGTTACGGCGGATATGGCACTTGCCAACTTGCAACCGACATTCGGAGGTAAGAAAAAACCCGACCCGATTAACCAATGGATTAAAACATTGCCATTCGCAGATGAATTGTCACCTGCTGACAAGAGAAACCTTGGTAACGTCATCAGAAAAGGTGACGAAGAAACCGAATATATGAAGAAAATGATTCACTTGGTCTGCAAAGAAATGGTTACGCCGATGGCAACCACTTCACTCTGCAAACACGGTATTATGAGTGAAATGGCAAAAAATGATATCGACACTTACTATGACAAAGTAAAAGGTCAAGGCATGTCGATTAAAGACGCTTTCGTTCCCGTTCATGCTTCACAAGCAAAAGGTCAAGAATCAACACCGGTCGGTGATGTATTCAGAGTAGAAGGTCAAGATAAAATCTTCATCAAATCAGGTGACGATTACTCAAGACAATTAGATATGGATGCTGATACATATAAAAAAGGTGCTGATGGATATGAAGCATATGACTTTAAAAAGATGTTTACATACATCAAAGACATGATAAAAGACTATGATTTAAAATTCTATAATCAAGAAACTGTAATAGGTGGAAAGAATTTAGGATTATCTAATTATCCATGTTTTAACTCACCTGATGAAATAGGACTAGACTTAATTGATACAGGATTTAATATGGTTAATTTAACAACTAATCATACTAAAGATAAAGGTATAGCTGGTGTTAAATATTCATCTGAATTCTGGAAAAAACAAAGAGAAAAAGGTGTTTATTCAGTAGGTAGTTATGTATCTGAAGAAGACAGAACAGAAGCTAGATTTGCTGAAAAAAATGGTATTAAATATGCATT
>OMSS01000230.1 GCA_900313795.1 uncultured bacterium
AATAAAACTATATAACCGACGGCAAATATCAACGCCGTTATAATTACAAAATGAAGAAACGAACCGACAAGTTGAGCGAAAGCCACGCTCGTGTTATTAGTTAGAATCAACCCGAACACGATTAAAACAATAATTGCAAAAACAATATTTCCTTTTTTCATTTTACTATTCCTTTACAATTCTTAACTTTATATATACAGAAAGGAGTAACGCCAATGACAATTTCTGAACTCATAGCAATATGGCACGCCCTGAAGTCTGTATTTTCTGAATCAGAATCAAAGCGACTATTTGTAAAGTTATTGCATAATCTAAAGAACATTTCTATATAAGCCCCTGTTCTTTCAATATCTGCAATACTTCAGAACGCAGTTCAGGTTTTACTGCGTCGAATTGTTGTGCATTGAACATAGTGCCGTCGCCCGAAACAAACCAATTTGTATTGATGTTAAAAACTTTATACAATCGTGTAAGAAATTCGACCGACGGAGTTCGTTCGCCACGCTCGTATGATGTCAGCGTGCTTGCCGACATATCGAGTTGTTTTGCCATTTTTGCAACCGATAAGTCGAGAGCCTGCCTAACCATTTTGAGATTGTTTGCGTACATTTTTTCTACTCCGTTTGTATGAAGTTTTGTAAATTATACACAAAAGTGTTTGCTTTTTTATTACGATTGTGTATAATTGTTTTATCATCAATCGTTGATTGATTAACGATTGAATATTAACACAAAAACACGAAAACGACAAAAATTGCCGTTTACTTCGTGTTGATTGAGTTGCACAAAAGGATAAGAAAGGCAGGAGAAATGGCAGAGCGATTATTTTCAACCACATTTCAATTATGGGAATCGCAAGACGACGCACTTAACAAAATCGTAAGCGACAAAACGAATGAAACAAAAGGTCGTCAAAAAGTATCACGCTCAACAGTTATGCGTGAGGCGTTTGACGAATATCTTGAAAACCATTACCCAAATTTATTGAAAACAAAGTAACAAAAGAGAGGGAGTTTACAAAATGAATACTACTAACATTATTTATTTAACAAGACCAATGCAACCACCAAAACCAAAGAAAACGACACAATTTCCTATATGGCGAATTGTATTAAAGAAGATTCAAGAAAAGCAAAATGAAATTTACAATCGCAAGTTGCAATTTTTATTGAATCAGGCTTATCAATTTTTCTATGACGCACAAGAACCGATTGTTTTATCCCCCGTTGATATTCCTTTTTTTATGTATGAACAACAAAGAAAAAAATATGCTTATGACGAGGCAGTAAAAGCACTTCTTGATGTTGTCAGGGAAAAACGAGTTGATGAATGTTACAGAAAACGAATGAAAGAACTTAAAAACGGACGAGTATAAAAATGGCAAAGACTTCAGAAATAACAAAACCGTATTTTTCACACGACGAATCAGCAAGTCAAGACGGTAAGATTTTGAAGATGTTTCGAGATTTTCGCAAACTCTCAAAAGAAATGACACGAGAAGAACTTTCTACTCGTTAATGATGTAGATGTAATTGCCGACGATTTACGAATTGATACAAAGTTTATTGAAATGATTCTGAACAATTATGAATTATTCAGAATTGAGGGCGATTGTTACATATCAGACAGAATCTTAAAAAACTTAAACAAGCAACAATCCAAATCAGAAAAAAGTAAAACGGCAGTTGAAACCCGTTGGTTATTATCGGATTTTGACAAGAACTTTGAAGACATATTCGGCAAAAAGCCTGTTTTATCTTCAGACGAAATCGAGGCGTTGAAGAAATATTCACAACAAATCAGCGACCTGAGAGAAAAACTTCCTGACCTATTATACACTTTGAAAGGTCTAAAGTTTGAAACAGATACAAAATTTGTACCGTCTGCAAATTGGTTATTAAAAGGCAATAATCTTTTGAGATTGTATAACGGTGAGTTCGGAAAACTTAAACACAAACTGACAGAAAAAGAAATTGCAGAACAAAAGAAATTACAAGAAGAAAAAGAGGCAGAACTCAACAAGCCGTCAGAACTCGAAATGCAAGCAGAAAGAATTTCGAGTAAGGCAGACGCTCTTGATTTTATAGTCGGACAATACAGGGGAAAAAGTATTCCTATGAACTCAGGAAAAATATTTCTCATACCTACATTGAAAGACTTAGCAAAAAAGTTTGATATTACAAATGCAGAAATCATTGAACGGCATAAGGAAATTGAAGAATGAGCAGAAAGAAAAAGTTTGTACGCAAAAAATCTAAATATGAAGACCAAGCACAGATTGCAACGGCTATTGTAAAAAAGATTGATTATAAAAATCAGCCGACCGGAAAAGACGGCACTTTGAAAACAGTATTTTATTGCCCGTCGTATTTATGTCCTGAGGGCAGAATGTGTATTGTTTACGGAAGAGTAAACTTTGAAGTCGGCGACGAAGTAACAATGAAAGGCAGATTTAATGACGGCGTATTTCTTGTATGGAGTATGTATAAGACTGCAACTGCTCAACAGGTTGAAGAGCGAGCAAAAAGAACTCAGGAATATGTCGCACAAGTTCGAGAAAGGTTAATGAATGGAACAAATCCCGAAACAAATAATCAATCTG
>OMSS01000152.1 GCA_900313795.1 uncultured bacterium
GTGTTAATCGCAGCACCAAAAAGTGACACGCAGTTGATGTAGAGAAGGGGAGTGAGGAAATACGAAGCCTGCTCGTTTAGGTCAGCAATCCTGAAAAGAATCGGGCGGCACAAGCCCAAAAGGACCGCCCCCACAAATCCTGCCAAAATCGTGCTCTTCACAAGCCGCGAAGCATTGCGCCCGGCAAGCTCCATCTGATTCGCACCAATCTGCTTTCCGAGCAAAATCGCGCCACCGTAAGCCATTCCAAAACAAAGAACGCTCGCCAAATTTCGCACGACGCTTACAACAGAATTCGCTGCGACCAAATCAGAGCCAAGATGCCCCATAATCACGGCATACATCGACCAGCCTGCGCCCCAGACAGCCTCGTTTCCAATCGCAGGAACTGAATATTTGATAAAATCCTTCAATAATATTGTGTTTTTTCGGAACAAAGTGCCAACCGAAAAATGAATCTCCTTGACGCGCGCACAAATCACCACGCAAAGCATAAGCTCAATCACGCGCGAAATCGTAGTCGCAAGCGCAACGCCCTTAACGCCCATCTTTGGAGCACCAAAAAGGCCGAAAATGAAAACCGCGTTCAGGCCGATATTCAGCAAAAGAGCGGCCGTAGTAATCGCCGTAACCTGCTTGACCCGCTCAATACTCTTCAAAACAGCCTGATAAATCTGCGAAAAAGCAAGAATCACGAAGCTTACGCCCACAACGCGCAAATATTCAGAACCGATGACAATCAGCTTATCCTCGTTCGTAAAAATCTTCATCAGAAGCTCAGGCACGAACAATGCGCCAGCCGCAAAAACAAGCCCGATCGCCGCCGAAATCTTAGTACCAATTCCAAAAATTGTTTCGATTGAATAAGTGTCCTTTTTGCCCCAATACTGAGCCGCCAGCATCACGACGCCCGAAGAAAGACCAATGAAAAACAGGAACAAAATGAACTGAATGTAAGAAGCAAGATTTACCGCCGCAATCGCATCCTGCCCGACATAGCCGAGCATCACGACATCAGCCGAACCAACCGCCGCCGAAATCAAATTCTGAAGCGCAATCGGTCCAACAATCGTAAAAAGCGACTTAAAAAACTGACGGGATTCCGCCCTCTGCTCTAAAGATTTCTCAATAAACATTCTCTGAATCTATCAAAAAATAAGGGCGCAATCAACTGGATGTAAGTTTTCCAAGTAAACGCTTAATATCGTCCATTGTAGAATCCAAAGTCGCAAATTCACCCATGATACCGTTCATCAGCATGGAAACAATAGTCTCGCGCATAAACTTAATCTCGTTCAAAACCTCATCGCTGGAACCACCAAACAAATCAGCCGGAGAAACCTTAAGCACCTCCGAAATCCGCCCGATAAGAGAAGCCGAAGCAAACTGCGCGCCCGTCTCGATAATAGAAAGATGCTTTTGAGACACACCAAGCTGCTCCGAAAGCTGTTCCTGAGTAAGCCCCGCCTGTTTGCGGTATTTTTTGACATTCTGCCCAAAAAGTACAGAAATTGATACTTTCTCTGATTTCTCGCCCATATAAAAATTATCAAACGGCCATTCAATTTATAAAACTTGCTTTTAGGTAAAGTTTATACTTAATCAGTAATAAGAAAAAATTTATTGTATTTTACAACAGCCTAGATTATAATATTATTTTAAGAAAACCTAAAATTTATACCACCCAGAAGGAGATGTTAAGTATGAAAATTCAAAACAGAAAATGGAAACCTGCCCGCTTTGTTATTGCTATCATTGGACTTTTCCTCACATCGCAAGCAATATTCGCAAAAGACATGCCAAGTCTCGGAATTGAATTCGGTGCAATAGGTTCTGAAAAAAGACTATCTCAAACATCAACAATTTCAGAATCAAAAGTTTCATTTCCATATACACAGACACTTTTCAATCCTGATTTACGAGTAAGAGTTGATTTTCCAGCAGCAGATATTAAGGAAAATTGCTTCCTTAATATCAATCTTGATTATGACTTAACATGGAACGGATATAGCAGTAGTGATATAAATCTTTTTATAAATGAAACAATCATCACTCATTTATTTTCTTTCTGTCCAGAACTAGTTTTTGAAAAGGAAGATTTTCGTTTCTTTTTTGGCACAGGGGGAACATTCGGAGTTTCTTCTAATGAATATGAAATAAAAACAAATTCATCGATTTCAAATCAAGAGTTAACGATTTATTATTTTATATGGAATTTTGAACTCGGAACAAAATATTTTCTTTCAGATCATATTGCAGTACTTGCTGATTTTACGATTTCTGTACCACTTATCAAACTTGAAAGAAATGGTTCTTATTCAATAAAGCAATCTAACAAAAACTCAAGTGAAGACTACGCTGACACGAACACAAACGGCCAGGCATCCTTACATTTCAGCCCAAAAGTAGGAATTTGCTACACATTTTAAGCAAACACCAATTAATCGGCTTCCGCCATCACTCCATAGCGTGGCGAAGCCGATTGATATAAGTCAAAGTTTTAGTTAAAAACTTCTCCTTTACAAGAAATCTTCTTCATCTCCCCAATCTTCATCGTAACAAATATTCGGCTGCGCTTGTCTTGTAGTTCGATGTTTTAAATCTTGCATACCCAGTTTGGGAATATCCGATTCTGCAAAAAGCGCAGCACAAAAAGGACACAAATAAATTTTTGTTTTTATTTTAAATCCTAAATTTGAAAAACTAAAAAATTGCTTACCCAAAACACTGTCTAAATATTCTGAAGTAATATTTTTCTCAACAAAAAACGTTTTTAGTTCTTCTAGCTTTTCTTTTTTTAGAAGCAAATTTTGTCGCTTTCGTTTATTCAACATTTGCTCAGATACATATCTAGCTTCAATCGGTTCTTGAAGATATTTTTCAATTAAATCTCTCAATGTCTCAAAGTTTGCATTTTTTCCATAATATTTATCAGAATATTGCAAAAGTATTTCAAGAGCAGGTTCAAGTTGAATAAAATTACGTCGATTATCAGAAACAGCATTAAAAGTCATATCAGCATAAACTTGTTTAATACTTTTTATTTTCTCTTTTGAAGTTTTTGTAAAACCTAACTTTTCTGCCATAGATTCTTTCACAGTTTTCTCATAATTATCGCATTCTTTTATTTGCTCGTTAACATATTTGAGCAATTCATTTCTTTGTTCTATAAATAAATCATCAGAATTTTTGCAAATCCAACAAATCTTTGACATGAGCCTACCTCCTAACAATTCATTATATAAGTGTTTTTCAAAAATTCAAATTTTCCTTGCAAACTCCTCAGAAACAGTCTTAAAATATACTTATAATACGAATCTTATACTAGATAAAAGGAGATTTATCTTATGAAAAAAATTCTCACTGCAATTTTATGTCTTTTG
>OMSS01000161.1 GCA_900313795.1 uncultured bacterium
CCTCTTCTCAGCCCCTACCCTGGCCGCAGCTGCCGTACGATGATGGCCATCAGCCACATAGAAGGCATCGACCTGGGTGGTGAAAAGCTTTGTGATCCTGTCGATGGTGTCCTGGTCTGAAATCACCCAGAACCTGTGCCCGAAGCCGTTTTCATCAACAAAGTCATATTCCGGGACCCCGGCGGAAGCGGCGGCCACGATGGCATTCAGTTCCTCGTTGTCCCTGTAGGCGAAGAAGACGGGTTCGATGTTGGCGTTCTGTATGCGGACATGTATCATGCGGTCATCTTCCTTGTCCTTGCGGGTAAGTTCGTGCTTCTTGATCCTGCCTTCTGCGTAGTCGTCGGTGTGGGCGCAGAGCACGAGACCGTACTGGGTCCTCTCTCCCATCGTCTGGGCATATACATAGTAGCAGGGCTTGGGGTCCTGCACCAGCCATCCCCTGGCCTTCCACTGCTTGAAATTCTCGACCGCCTTGTCATAGACCCTCTGGTCATGGTCCGGAAGGATGGGATTGAAGTCGATTTCAGGTTTTGTGATATGGAGCAGGGACTTTTCCCCTGCCATTTCCAGAGCCTCCTCCGAATTCAGGACATCGTAGGGAGGTGCAGCCACTTCGGTAACAATCTCTTTCGGGGGCCTTATCGCGGCGAACGGTTTTACACGTACCATAGGAATGTCATTCTGAGCGAAACGAAGAATCTTGGATAAAATGATAAATGAAAACACCCGATTTAAGTCCAAAAATCCCTTGCAATAATTCCCGAAACCCATGGTGCGACCATGTTTGAGCATGTTTACAAAACTTAATAAATAAAAAAGAAAAGGCAATTTTTTCCAAAGTATATACTTTATATATATGTACAGAGAGAAAAGAGAGAGAAGAAGATGTCGAATTTTTCAACAGGAAATTTATTAGCAACGGTTCAAAAGAAAGTATTTCCGAATGGTGTAGCCTTCGATGTAATGCAACGTTTGGACAGTATGGACGTCTTTCATCCCGCTCAACTCAATAACCTTGATGCTTTTGACGGTGCAGGTTTGAATGTTCAACAAAAAGCAATGAATTTGTTCAACACAACGGATTTGCAAAATGCTGATGCAGTTAAAAATGCTTGCCAAGGTCTTGGGTTAAAAGTTAAGGTTGACTCTGTAGAAACAAAATATGTTGCCGATGCTGAGCAAACTGGCAGTGTTTCGGTTTACACATTGACCGACAGAAGAGGCAATGTAGTTGAACTCAATAATATCAATGCTCAACAATATATTGATGAAGAAAAATATGCCTTCGATGATATGCTTCAAGGTGTAATTGATGAAATCAATACAGGCTCGATTTCTCTTCCGAATATGGACGAGGAAGAGGCAGCAGCCGCATAGTGTTAGTGAATGTATGGTAAAAGAAAAGCGAACTTTCGGGTTCGCTTTTTTATTTTTGCAAATTAGAAAATTGTGTTCCAATTTGATTGTTATAAAGAGTTTTTAGGACGAAAAGGTCGTTGTCACTTGGTTTATTGAGGGTTTTTGTGTGCGGAACGAACATAAGGTCGTTCTCGTCCACCCCGTGTCCTAACCCCATTGCATGTCCGAATTCATGCATTGCGGTGTGCAAAATCGTTGAATTATTTATGATTTTGGTCGAATTTGGATTAGGAAGACCTATTTCTATCGTAACTTTTTTTATTGTCGAGGCGATTATGCTTGGAAATTTGCACATTCCTTCGAATTTTATTCCGACTTTTGTCCAAACAATAACGATATCTGCGTTGTTGGCTGTTTCGGTTTGAATTAATTTCACGGGTGCATAATTGTTCCAGATGTTTGCGGCATTGGCGATAATCGAATAATACTCTTGCTTTTGGGTGTCTTGGATTGGTGCTGAAATAGGTTGGATAAAATAATTTATGACTGTCTTGTCGAAACGACAAACCTTGCCGTTGATAAGTGAGTCTTTGATGTATTCGTCAATGTTGTTCAATATAGTCATATCATATTTTAACCCGATATTTCTCAAAATAGCAATGATGAATAATTTTGGAGAATAGACAATGAACTTGTCACGTCATTCTGAGTGAAACGAATAATCATGAATAAACAAAATAGATACTTCGGTTAAAGCCTCAGTGTGACGGTTCTCAATTAAACTTTCCCAATCTTGTCCACCTCGCATTAAACGTGCCTACGGTCGAAAACTCCTCCGACCATCGCACTCTGCTCGGTGTGTGCCGCATTGTCACACTACGCTCCGTGTGCAATGACATACCATTATTGAATAAATCTAATCATGTCGAAGTTCCATCAAAATGCTCAAAAAAAAGCCTTAACCGAAGTTAAGGCAATGTTTGTAAGTTTTTATTTGTTCTCAATTATGCATTAGGGTTAACTTTTGCGATTGAGAAGTCTTCAAAGAATTCTTTCAATTTTGCAGCGTCCATAATGACTCTGTGTGATTGGTTCCACGGGTTTGTTACCTCGAACATTCTGTTTCCGTCTTTGTCATCAAACGGGATTACTTTGTATGCGTGTGATGAGTAGATGCTGTATGAAACTTCTTGTGGTGATTCCATTTCACCTTCAACTTCAGGGTGTGTACCGCAAGCGATGATATAATCGTTCGGGTTCTTTGCGAATAATGCTTCATCGATTTCTTCTTCATCTTCTTCTGTCATATAAGATTCAGCGTTGAAACCTAACATTTGAAGTGCTTGTTGAGTATATCCGCCCACACCGCCTGTGTAGTAGTCACTCGGAACGTTGTATTCTTTGTCAACCTTGCTGACATCTTCTGTCATCGGGCCAAATTTACCGATAACGAATTCATCATAATCATCTAATACGAATAACATTTTGTGGTTTGGATCAGCCATTTGTTCATCAACTTTTGCTTGACCTGCTTGCCAATTTGCCATTCTTTGAGTGATTTCTTTTTTCTTTTTAATTGTCAAAGAATCTTTCGGGTTTTTCTTTTCCCATTTTGCAAGATCCTTTTCCATTTTTTTCATTTCTTCAGCAACGGTATCTTTATATTCCGCATATTTGTCTGCTTCATAAGTCTTACCGTAAGCGTGTTCCAAAAGTTTCATACCCATCGGTCCATCAGTATATTTTTCGATGTCTGAACCTTTCGGTAATTTTCCTTCAGGGCATACAACCTTAGTTTCTTTTCCGGGGAATTGAACAACTACGTCGTTGCCTTCTTGGTGGAAACAATCCAACAATGCTGGTCTTGCGTACGGGTTTTCCATAACTGCGTTAATTGATGAAAGCAAATAGCAGTCCCCGTTTCCGCCTTGTGCTG
>OMSS01000191.1 GCA_900313795.1 uncultured bacterium
TATGATTTTGTTCAAGTAAATTTTCCATATCAAATTCTTTCTATATACCAGTTGCTTATACCAAAATGATTAAAGTTCCACTGTAAGTCAAAGTAAAAATTAAACTCCATAGAATTATCATCTTTAAATTTGTAGGAATATTTATTTAACTGAGTTTTACGATAACTTTCAAAAGCTACATTAATTTCCTTAGAGAACGTTGTTCTAAATTCAAAATACGGAATATTTAATGTTTCTCCGGTTAGCTTATTTTTGATAATCATCTAACACCTCAATATTATCTAATTCAATGTTGTAGCGTTTTCCTTGCTTATTAACACAAGTTGCGTAATCAACTTTTGCATCAGCAAATTTGTTTTTCCAAATACAAATTAATAAACCGACTTCTTTAGTTTTTAGATTTAAAATTTTTGTTCCGTAAAGTTGATAGTCTTTTTCTGTCATTGCATGCTCCTTTCGCTTGCATTGACATTAATCGCTCGCTTTTAAAGAAACATCAAGTCCTGAATCTCAATCTCAGAGACATTTCGACACATTAATATGTGCCATTCCAACCCAAAATATCTTTCTGAATTTGGTGTATAAATTCAGGAGTAAAATTTTCTCTACATTTTTTATCATTAGGAATGTCAATTGGTGTTGAGACTTGTTCTTTTTCACATTTAGTTATAATTTTGATAATTTCCTCTAAAGCACAAACTGAATGTTTGCTTAAAATCCTGTTGTTATCTAAATCCTCATTGATTTTCTTGAGCAATTTTGCGCCAAGCGAATAAATTTCGCCTGTAAACTGTTTTGAAAAATCTTTTATTCGGTTAGAATTTTCCCATTTATATTTCTTTTTCCAATTAAAAACAGTTCTGCGCGAAATATTTAATTTTTCAGCAATCATATCCGGAGTATAATTTTCAATGCAATACAAATTTTCTGCTTTTTTGAGTAAATGTAATTTATTCATAGAATTCCTTTTCTGCGAGAATGAGTTACAAAACAACTCCCACTCCCACAAAGATTTGAAACGGCGGTATCGTAGTGTTTCGTCACCTGCCAGCATTGCTCTCGCAACGCTGCACTGTGACTTCACACCGACTGAAGCATTTCAATCTCAAAGATATTTATGAAAATCTCAATTCTTGTGTAAAAAGTTCACTTGCACTAATTTTATTTGGCTAAAGGCCAAATATATCGGCAAAAATTAGTAATTTATTTTTAAAAAGATAAAAAATTAGTGTAAATAATTAGCAAATAAGTGCAGATAAAGTCCTAATAGTGCAAGTAAATCTCAACATTCCAAAATCGCCATGAGTGGCTATATATTTGTATATTTACCCGAAATCACCCATCTCACACTTGCACTTAATTTACAGCAACAAAAAACCACTTCCGAAGAAGTGGTTTAAATGGCGGGACCGACGAGGCTCGAACTCGCGACCTTCTGCGTGACAGGCAGACACTCTAACCAGACTGAGCTACGATCCCTTTTGCCTGTGTCAAAATAATAAAACAAAAAAATTTTTTTTGCAACTATTTTTTTAATTTTATTTTTCTTCCAAAAAATTTTTCTAAAATCCACCACAAAAAAATCCCTCAAATCCCCTACAAATCCTGCATATTCCGACAAAATCCACCACTAAATCAAATTCCTTCAAAAATCCTCTTTCCTAAAAAAATTTTTATTGATAGTCCTGTTTTTCTGCTATAATTACATCAAAACACAAAACTATGAGGCTTAAAATGAATAAATATTTATTGGAAATCGGTACGGAAGAATTACCCTACAAGTTTATCCCTGATGCAACAAAGCAACTCGTTGCAGGGTTTGAAAAATTCGCTAAAGACAACGAAATTACTTTTTCCAATATTAAAACATACGCAACACCAAGAAGATTGACAGTTCTCATCGAAGGTTTGCCCGACAAAAAAGAAGATGTTGTAAAGATAATCAAAGGACCTGCTGCAAATATTGCATACAAAGACGGCAACTTGACCCCAGCAGCACAAGGATTCGCAAAGAAAAACAGCGTTGATCCCTCTACTCTGTACGTTCAAGACAACTACGTTTGGGCAAAGACAGAAGAAAAAGGTAAATCGACAAAAAAACTTTTAGAAGAAAATGTTTCGAAAATTATTTCCTCTTTGAATGGCTCACACTTTATGCGTTGGGCTGATTTCGACGTAAAATTCCAACGTCCTATCCGTTGGCTTGTTTCATTATTCAACAACGAAGAGGCAAAAATTTCTTTCTTAGATGTGACATCTGGCAGAATTTCCCGTGGTCACAGATTTGCAGACATGTCTGTCGAAGTTGATATCGACAATTACGAACAAGAATTATATAATGCAAAAGTCATTGCAGATGCTGAAAAGAGAAAGGCTGAAATCGTTAAGTCAGCGACAGAAGCAGCAAAATCAATCGGTGCGGAAATCGTATTTGACAAAGATTTACTCGAAGAGGTAACTTACCTCACGGAATGGCCTGTTCCTGTTATTTGCGATTTTGATGAAAAATATCTCAAAGTCCCTGACAAAGTTACAGTTACCGTAATGGCTGTTCACCAAAGATATTTCCCGCTTTACAAGGACGGAAAACTTTTGAACAAGTTCATCACAATGGCAAACTTTGTTGGAAATGACGGTTTCGACAACATCAAAGCAGGTAACGAAAGAGTAGTCGTAGCAAGACTTGAGGACGGGGTGTTCTTCTTCGACGAAGATACAAAAAAACCGCTCGAAGCATACCTTGAAAACCTCAAAGACATGACTTTCCAAAAAGGCATGGGGTCGATTTATGACAAAACAATGAGAGTTGTTGAACTTTCGGAAAAACTTGCGAAAGAAACAAATGCCCCTGTTGACACGGTTACAAGAACCGCAAAACTTTGTAAGGCTGATTTGGCAACTCAATTAGTTTTCGAATTTACAGAACTTCAAGGTTTCATCGGTTGCGATTATGCAAAACATTGCGGTGAAAAACCTGAAGTTGCAGAAGGTATCAAGGAACACTACTTCCCACTCAACGCTACAAGCGAACTTGCAAAAGGTATCGAAGGTAAATTGGTCGGAATTGCAGACAAAGTCGACACCGTCGTTGTAATCTTTGCAAGCGGTGCAAAAATCAGCGGTTCACAAGACCCGTTAGGTGTTCGCCGTGCGGCTTTGGGTGTTTTGAAAACAATCCTCAATTCAGATTTAAACATTAATTTGACAGATTTAATCAAAAAGGCAATCGAACTTCTTCCTGTAAAGGTTGAGGACGAAAAAGCACTCTTTGACAAGATTTACGACTTCTTCGTTCAAAGATTGACAATCTTGCTCTCTGATACTTACAAAAACGATATTATGGATGCTTGCATCGCAAATACAGACGTCCTTGCTGATTTGAAAGGCTTTATAGCAAGAGTTAACTCACTTTTGAACATCATCGGCAAAGATTATTTTGCAGCACTGAGCGAATCAGCAAGCAGAATTATCAGAATTATCAAGGGCAAAGAAATCGCTGAAATGCCGTCAGCAG
>OMSS01000021.1 GCA_900313795.1 uncultured bacterium
TATCAAGGTTTTTGCCGTCAAATTCAGCGTAAACCTTTGTAAGAGAAGGCATACCGAGCAATTCTTTGATAACAAAACAGGAAATATAATTATCTCTATTGGCCGTCAAATCAGCCTTTACTGTTATTTTTTGACCGACACCCTTAATATTTCCAACAACACCGACGTTGCCCTTCGTTGCAGCAAGAAGTTTTTCAGCACCTTTTTGACGTTTGATGACGTTGTAAAGTGCCGTACTGTTTAACTTTCCGGCGATATCAAAATCAAAATCAGGAGTTTTGCTTGTGTGATCGGTAATTTTTCCATTTACCTCAAAACCTGTGCCACCAAAGGTCATTTGGGTTTTCGGAAGTTCAATTTTATCTTTTTTGATGTTCAACGTTAATTTTTCTGATTTTAAGTTATTCCTCAAATCAGAAGGTAAAATCGAAGTATTTGTCAATGTTACCGTGCCTTCAAAGGATTTTAAGTCAGCAGAAAATTTAACATTTCCACCTTCAAATTTTGTCAAAATTTTGCCATTATCGCTGACTACAATATTATTCAAATCCGCCGATATCAATGTTTCTAAGTTATTCAAGTTCCCTTTCAAATTGGCAGAAAACCCGACAAAGCCTTTAATGTCAGGGATTTTGAGGTCTGGAACAAATTTTAATAAATTGACAACCGAAAGATTTTTTCCAATAACAAAAATATCAGCCTTTGCAGATGAATTAACAGTACCTCGAAGTTCAATCGGTGTACCGTTTACAAGCAATTTTGTCGGTTCAATTTTTATAGAGTCGTTTGCGAAATTGATTTTCGAACTAATGCCCGAAATTGAGCAAGGAAGTTCTTTACTTTTGACAGAAGCGTCAATGATTTCGGCTATTCCAGAAGAAGAAAGACTATTTTTCCCACTTTTAATTTTAAAATTCAAATTTGCACGACCGTTAACAGAATACAAACTGAGCGGATTTTTAACATTCATCGCATTCAGAAGTGTTTCAGCCGTGGATTTCAGATTATTTAAGTTAATATTATTTGCTTCACATTTGATATCGAAAAGCAAATTTTTACCTACCGTAACAATTCCATCAAGTTTTATTCTATCGGTCGGACTTGCCTTGACATCGGCATTTACGGCAATTTTATTATCATTGAACTTCAAATTGATAAAATTATTTTTCATCAAAGCACCATTCAAAACGAATGACAAGTCCGTAAAATCCGCTTGTCCAGTAATTTTCGGCGAATTTTCGCCTTCCTCGATTTTAATTTTAGAAGCAACCTTAACTTTCACATCGTATTGTTTCAAATACCGAAAAGGGTTAGTATTAAAAAGTTTTTGAGGTGTTTTTGTCAAATAACTTTCAAGAATTGCCGAAAAGTCAACGAACTTATTTCCATTCTGAGACAATGTTCCTGTCGTAACGACCTTGTTTCCAATACCAAAAGTCCTTGTCACACGGAGTTTTTCACCTTCTAAAACGAATGGGGCGACATACATTTTATCGTAAAATTTGATTTTATATCTATTCAACAAAATTTCGGGCAACTTTTCCGAAATAACAAAGCCTCCATTGGCTTTCGGCGAATATTTCAAATTCAATTACGACAATTTTTTCAACCTCAACCTTGCGAAAAATAATCGGCAAAATTTTGATTTTCAACGTCAAATCTCTTGCCTTAAACATTTCTTTTTTGTCAGGGTACAAAACGACCGCATGGTGTGCATCGAGGTTCAAAGAAGTTCTGATTGCTGGCTCAACAGACAATCTTTCAACATTCAAATACAATCCAGTTTGTTCAAAAAACTGTCGTTCAAAATTATCCTTAAAGCCTTTGATATTAACGTATTTCGGGAACAAAAGCAACACGGCAAGATATGCAACAAACAAAATTGCCGATATCCATAAAGCAAATTTTATAAATATCCTTAAAATACGCCAGATTTGCATATTCTGCCTACTAACTTTGTGCGTCTGCTCCACCGACAACTTCCGTAATTTCCTGCGTGATTGCCGCTTGACGAGCCTTATTATAATCAATCGTCAAAGTTCTAATCATATCATCAGCGTTGTTGCAAGCAGCAGACATAGCCGTCATTCTCGATGCAAGTTCGCTCGCCGTTGCTTCCAAAAGTGCCTGATAAATAATATTTGCAATATAATATGGAACAATTTGTCTCAACATAACCGACAAATTAGGCTCAAATTCCATCTCTGAAACAACATAAGCCTCTGCATTGTCCGTGTTTGTATCCATTGGCAAAATTCCCCATTCCTCAACAGAATAGGACATCATGTTTCTAAATCTTGTCGTGACGATTTTCATCTCATCAATTTCGCCATTAACAAAATCTGTGGACATATCTTCTGCCACAACTGTACCAAGTGCTGAACTTCCACCTTCGATAAAAGCAGGGTAAGTTTTGACAATTTCAAAATCAAGATTACGTTGCTCTCGTTTCAGTGCCGACAAGCCCTTTTGTCCAATGACATACAATCTGACATTAATGCCTTTTTCTTTAAAAGCCTTAATCTCCTTCACCGTGTATCTCACAATGTTTGCATTATACGCACCTGCCAAGCCCTTATCCGACGAAATTACAAGAATACCAACGTTTTTAGTATTCCTTTTTTCGAGCAAAATTCTCCAATTTTGTGAAGGTTTTGAAGGTTTAACTTCATCTTCCGGATAGTCCTTGACCGTTTTCAAAAGTCTATAAAGCATCTCTACCATTGACTTTGTAAACGGTCTTGAGGCTTTTACGGCATTTTCGCACTTCTTAACCTTCGCCGCCGCAACCATTTTCATTGCTCTGGTGATTTTTTGAGTGCTTTTAATGCTTGATATTCTGTCTTTTATGTTTTTTTGATTCATTTATCTATCCGAAAAAACTTACTTTGAATTTATCCAAATGTTCTCTTAATTTTGCTTTATCTTCATCTGACAATGCCGCACGGTTATTGAGATTATCAGACAATTCCTTCAAGTTAGCATCAAAATAACTGAACCAATCTGTCTTAAATCTGTTCATATCCTTATTGTCAACATTATCAAGATATCCTTCGTTTGCTGCGAACAAAATTGAAACCTGTTCTGCAACGCTCAAAGGTTGATATTGCGGTTGTTTAATAACTTCGGTCAACTTTCTTCCTCTCAAAAGTTGATCACGGGTTGCTTTATCCAAGTCACTTGCGAATTGTGCAAACGCTTCCAATTCTCTGAATTGAGCCAAGCCCAATCTCAAGTTACCGGCAACTTGTTTAATCGCCTTAGTTTGAGCCGCACCACCTACACGAGATACCGAAATACCTGCGTTAATAGCCGGCCTGATACCTGCGTTGAACAAATTCGACTCGAGGAAGATTTGTCCGTCTGTAATTGAAATTACGTTCGTCGGAATGTATGCAGAAACGTCACCGGCTTGAGTTTCGATAATCGGAAGTGCCGTAATGCTACCGCCACCCAACTCGTCATTGAGTTTACAAGCACGTTCCAAAAGTCTCGAGTGAAGATAAAAAACGTCTCCGGGGTATGCTTCACGTCCGGGCGGTCTTCTCAAAAGCAAACTCATTGCACGGTATGCCTGTGCGTGTTTGGTCAAGTCATCGTAAATAATCAAAACGGCTTTACCTTGCCACATAAATTCTTCCGCAATCGCACAACCGGCAAACGGTGCAATGTATTGCAAAGGTGCAGAATCATTTGCACTTGCTGAAACAATAATCGAATAATCCATCGCTCCGTGCTTTTCAAGTGTTTTAGCAAGTTGAGCAACCGTCGATGTTTTTTGACCGATTGCAACGTAAATACAAATTACATCTTGACCCTTTTGGTTCAAAATCGTATCAATCGCAATCGCTGTCTTACCTGTCTGTCTATCGCCAATGATAAGTTCACGTTGACCACGTCCAATAGGCGTCAACGCATCGATTGCCGTCAAACCAGTTTGCAACGGTTCGTTTACAGGTTTTCTCGTTACGATACCGGGGGCAACTGTGTCAATCGCTCTTGTCTTATCGATTTTTATATCACCTTTGCCATCAATCGGACGTCCTGTAGGATCGATAATTCTTCCGATAAGTTCGTCGCCAACCGGAACTGACGCAATTCTGCCCGTTGTTCTAACCGTCATGCCTTCTTTGATGTGAGTATAATCACCAAGAATTACAACACCAACGTTGTCCTCTTCAAGGTTCAAAATCATACCCAAAGTATTGTTTTCATCATCAAATTCGACAAGTTCACTCGACATTGCATTTTTAAGACCGTAAAGTCTTGCAATACCGTCACCGACCGACAATACCGAACCGATACTGTTAACATCGGTTTCGACATTGTAATTTTCTATTTTCGTCTTTAATATCGACGTGATTTCTTCAGGTCTAATGGTTGCCATTTTTCTATCCTTTTATATAAGTTGCTTTTTAATGTTTTTTAATTTAGTCACGACGGAATTGTCAATAGTCTTGCCGTCAATTTCGACAATCATTCCGCCAACTATTTCAGGGTCAATCGAGTATTCAATCTCAACCTGTTTCGAAAGTTTTTCCTCAAGTTTTCTCTTAAGTTTTTCCTTGAGATAATCCTTCATCTCGACCGCCGTCACTGCTTTCACGGTCATAAGATTTTGCTTTTGATTAATCAGTTCAATGTATGCGTTTTTAATCTCAGAAATAGCATCAAATCTTGAATTATCAGCCAAAAGATACAATAAATTTATAGCAGTTTCTGACACTTTACCCTCGAAAATCTGCTTGATAGCATCTTTTTTATCTTCAAGTTTGATAATCGGATTAGACATAAATGTTCTAAGTTCCGAATTCTCACAAAATGTGTCTGAAATTAAGTTAACATCATCAATAACACTATTTGTTGTATTCAAGTTTTCTGTTACCTCAAATAGTGCTTCTGCATATTTTTTCGCTGTATTTGCAAGTTTTGAGTTAATCTTATCCATCAGATTTTTTCCAATTCTTCGATTGCATTTTCGATTAATCTGTCGTGCAAGTTTTCATCTTGCGAAAGTCTTGTTCGAATATCATCAAGTGCCGTGTTTACTGAATTTTCTGCCGTTTTTTTCGACAAAGTCGAATTGATTTTTGCAGCCTCGCTTGCAACAGTTTTTGTTGCATTTTCAGCCATAATCCGTTTAGTCTTTTCAGTATCATCAGCCGCTTTTTTTTCAAGTGAACGAAGGGTATTTTGTGCAATATTTCTAATTTCTGCCGTTTCTTGAGGAGTTTTTTCGTAATCTAATTTTGTTT
This sequence comes from uncultured bacterium, assembly GCA_900313795.1. Classification (GTDB taxonomy): domain Bacteria; phylum Cyanobacteriota; class Vampirovibrionia; order Gastranaerophilales; family Gastranaerophilaceae; genus RUG841. The sequence goes on from OMSS01000021.1 coordinate 5,256, forward strand.
CCTCTAAAGTTTTAAGAGCGTTTTCCTTGTCTGAAACCGAATCGTTCACTGTTTTTATGGTTTTTTCCGTCATTGAATCGACTGCATTTTTAACTTTATCTTTAAGCAAAAAATAAAGAGCAATCGCCAAAATAAGAAAATTCAGCATATTTGAATGAACTATGTTATTCCACGACAATTCTATCATCTACACCCCCAAAACCTTATCAACAATAATCTTCGAGATTTCGACAGAACCTTTGTTCAATTCTTCTTTTGAATTTTCCGCTTCGTTATTCAAAACAGCCTTTTCGTCCTCAATCCGGCATTTTTGAGCCTTTTCAAATTCTTCAGTTGCGGCTTTATTTTCAGCTTTGAATTTTTCAGTACCGTTTGTAACGGTAGCAGCCGCATCTGCCCTTGCTGCAGCAAGTTCAGACTGTTTTTTCTCTGCAATTTTTCCCGTTGTTTCACGAGCATTTTCAGCCTCGTCCGAATTCGATTTCAAAAACGCTTCTCTTTCTTCCATAATCTTAATTACAGGCTTATACAAGATTGCATTCATAATGAAAACGAACAGGATAAAACTTATTGCTGATACTAAAAACGTTGCGTTAAATTCCATCGAACTGACCTTTTATTATTTTCCTAATAACTGGAATGCGATTACGAAGCCGTACAATGCACACGCTTCTGAAAGTGCAGCCCCCAAAAGGAAGAAACCAAACGCTTTACCAGCAACTTCAGGTTGTCTTGAAACTGCGTCCATCAAACCTTTTGTCGCAATACCGATACCTAAACCTGCACCAACTGCACCAAAACCGATTGCAATACCTGCACCTAATTGAGCCAATTCTGCTGTCATAATTTTTCTCCTTATAAAATTGTTTTATTAGTGACTTTCGCCCTCGGCAGAGCCTATATACGCTACCGTAAGCATCATGAATACGGTTGCTTGGATAAATGCAACCAAAATTTCAAATAACATTACCGGAAGCGGAACAAAATATGCACACGCCGATAATGCAATAGAAACAAGGACTTCACCCGCAAAGATATTCGCAAATAACCGGATTGCTAAACTCAAGGGTCTCGTGAACATTTCGAGAATTTCAACAAGAGCCATTACAATTCCTACGAATGAAAATTCGTGTAAGAAAAATTTGAACTTTTTCTTCTTTATGCCGACCGCAACATAGTAAACAAGCACTATGATTGCCATTGCAGCTGTCAAATTGATATCATTCGTCGGGGAAGCAAGTTCTCCTTTTGAGAGGTGAAACATTCTCAAAGGCAACTGTCCACAAAGGTTTGCAGTTACGATAAAGAGAAACAACGATGCAGCCAACGGAACATGTTTTTTGGCATTTTTTCCGCCAATCATCGAGTTTGTCAAATTAACAAACATTCCGACAATCGCTTCAGCCACAGCCTGCAATTTCGTTGGAAAAATCGACATTTTCACTGTCGCAAACAAAGAGAATATAATTAAAAACGCCATGACCGACCACATCGTAATCAAGGTATCTAAATTAACGGTTAAGCCGCATATTGTCTTTGTTAAGTGTTCCATTTGCACCTCACATATACACACTAATATTAGCACAAAAAAAATTTGTTGATAATTTTGTGAAGTTATTTGATACTTTTTATATGGAAAAGCAATGCAAAACGATACTGTTCGTAATATGCTATATCATAGGAATTGAAGGGTTTCTGACCGATTGTATAACCCCATTTGCAATCCTCCTTTTTGCCATGCTTTTCGTTGCAGTAAGTAAACATTTCGTCACAGAAAAATACGCAATCGCCTGTTTTTTAGTATTTTTAATCGGATTTATTAATACCTCATTCAGAATGAAAGATTATGACGAACTTGCTGCCATTGCTCCCAAAAACGAGGTAACTCTAACGGGTAAGGTAGTTTCGCTCCCATCGTCGTCATCAGAAGATTTTACAAAATTTTCACTCAAGGTTCAAAAATACAACCTATACAAACAAGCACCAAAACAAGTAAACTCAAAGATTTTGGTCACATTTTTTGCGAACAAAAATGTCTATGAAAACATTGAAACGGGAGACACAATCTCCGTGACAGGAAGATTAACCACCCCAAAATCAGCCTCAAACCCTTCTGAATTCTGCTATGCGACATATTTAAGATTACAAAATATTCACGCAAGGTTGTTCGTTAATGACGGCAACTTCATGCTCGTATCAAAGCCCGACAAGGGCGTTTACAAGTTTCTTGCATCATTAAACAGACTAAGAAACAAAATCGTAGACATGCACGCAACGAACATTAAATCGCCAGAACTTGAACTTTTAGGCGGAATTGTTTTCGGTGACGATGCTGTCAGCCCAACTCCAGAAATGAAAACGTCGTTTCAACATTCGGGCTTAACTCACATCATTGCTGCATCAGGAATGAACGTAAGTATGATTTTCGGAATGTGGTTTTTCCTTTCGCAAATCATTCGAATTAACTACAAATTATCCATCATAATCGGCATGGCGTCTGTCGTTTGCTACACTTGCATGACAGGTTTCGGACCGCCAGTTTTGAGAGCAACTTTAATGTTATTGCTGATTTTGTTCGGAAAATTAATCGACAGGAAGGCAAATTCGGTCACTCTTTTGTTTATCGTGGCTTTATTAATGCTTCTCATTTCTCCGACAATGGTTACGAATATTGGATTTCAGTTATCTTTCACCGTAACTCTTGGGTTGCTTTCGACCTGCCCGTTGATTTTTGACAAAATAAAAAACAAATTTTTGAATGTTGCCGCATCTTTTGTAATAGTGCCAATTATCGCCCAATTTTTTGCAGCACCGATTCAGATGTTTTATTTTAACTCATTCTCACCATACGCAGTGTTTGCAAACATTTCGGTCGTACCAACACTTTCAATCGTAAGTTATCTGGGCTTCACAAGTTCAATTCTTGCCACAATCAAGCCGATAGCGTACTATTGCGTAAAATTTTTCGACATTTTATTAATGCCGTTTTTAAGTTTCATCGTGGGAGTGGCTGATTTCTTTTCAAAATTACCTTATTCAAACGTCACAGTCCCTTCACCGAGCATATTTCAGATAATTTTGTATTACATAATTTTGCTCTCAATTATTGCATATTTTGCAGTTGAAAATAAAAAGAAACTCTGCGTCTCTCTTGCTGTATTTTCCTTGATATTATTGACTTTAACGTACATTCCTTACAAAAATCATAAAAATGAAATTGTGTTTTTCAACGTTGAAAATGCCGATTCTTTCTTAATCAAAACTTCGACGGAAAAATATATCCTGATTGACACTGGCAAAGCCCCATTTAAGACTTTTTCGCCCGCAGCAGAAAGAATTATTTTGAAATACTTTGAGGACAAGGGTATCAACCATTTGGATATGATGATTTTGTCACACTTTGACTCTGACCACTCTGGTGGTGCAATCGCAATCACGGACAAAATTCCCGTCGAAAAAATCATAATTCGTTCATACAATGATAATTCTCCGCTTGCAAAAAAAATCAAAAAGCAGGCGAAAGAAAAAAACATTCCGCTCTATGTGCCGAAAAACCTTGAAATCATTTATAATGACGGAGAAAATAAAATCAACGCAATCTACTCTGAAAGTGGAGACGACAACGACCGTTCTTTGATAAATATTTTTGAAACTCCTTATGGCACAGTGCTTTTCACGGGTGACAGCGGAGTTAATTCGTTTGAAGATTTGAAGAAAAAATTGCCTCAAAACGTTGAAATTCTAAAGGTTGCACACCACGGTGCAAAAGGTACTGTTTCAGAAGAATATTTACAATGCATAAAGCCCAAAATCGCCATTATTTCAACTGGTTTCAACATATATGGACACCCAAACGACGAGACAATTGATTTGCTCAAAAAACATAACGTTAAAATTTTGAGAACCGATGTCGATAATGCGGTTAAGGCTGTTTTGGATAAAAATAAAATTTTGCTCTATTCTTACAATAATAACAAAAAACGATTTGAAAGGATTGACAATGAATTGTAATTTCAAAAAAATTCTCATAATAAAATACGGCACAATTAGCGAAATAATTGATTCTTTGACAATTATTAAAAGTCTCAAAAATACCTATCCCGAAATGGAAATCGATTATTTTACGGAAGAAATTCCCGCAAAATTGCTCTCGTTTGAAAAAAATATAAATGAGATATTTTCCGTTGAAAACATTACGTTTTGTGAAGTTTTTAAATCCGCAAGAACGTTAAAATCAAAAGAATATGATGCCACCATCGACTTGAACGCATCGATAAAATCCTATTTGTTGTCTCTTTTAATCGGTGCAAATCAAACAATAACAGTCGAAAACACACAAAATATTCCGCCTGTAAAAAATTATTTCAAAGCAATCAGCGAAAAAATTGAAGGTTTAGATTTCGTCGAAAAGGCTGAAATCCAAATAAAACAAGACCTTCAAGACCATGTTCAAACTGCAATTCCAACTGATAAGGATTTTGTGGTTATCTCGACTCAAACGGCGAAATATAGTGAGGGTAAGAAATATCGACTAAATAAATTTAAAGAATTAGCAGAACAAATTGTTAAAAAGTACGATGTCGAGGTGTTTTTCACCGGAACTGCTGATGAGAGAAGGGCTTTAGAGATTTTCGAAAACATAAATCCAAAAATCCATAACTTTGCAGGAAGGTTTAACATCATAGAAAGTGCTGCCTTTTTCAAAAGGGCTAAATGCCTCATCGGGATTGACTCAGCCCCAATTTACATTTCAAAATCTTTGTCCATTCCTACAATCGGACTTTTTGGTGCAACTTCTCCTGAAAACAAAGGCTTTTCGGGCGAAAGCACCTACACGATTAAATCGGAACATCTGCACTGTATTCCTTGCGGAAAAAGCAGTTGCCGCCTAAGAAACGAAGAATATACGCCGTGCATGGACGATATTTCAGTCGATGAAATTTTACAAACAATCGAACAAAACGGATTATTGGCGATAAAATCATAGTTATGTTATTATTGTTTCGGAGAATAAAATGGATTTTTTAACAGCATCACTACAAATTAAGAGCATGAGCATTTTTGAGGCAGGCATGATTTTTTGTTTTGGTGCAAGTTGGCCTTTTGCTCTCTATAAAACGCTGAAAACAAAAACAGCAAGTGGGAAAAGCAGAACTTTTTACGTTTTGGTATTAATCGGTTACATTTGTGGCATGCTTCACAAAATATTGTATAATATGGATATCGTATTTTGGATGTATGTGGCTTGTTTTTTATTAATTGCAACCGATTTTACGTTCGTTATGATTTACAGAAAGAAAAATGATAAACCAAATGAAATCAACAAAATTGAAGAAAAAATTGTTTAGTTTACTTGCAATGACGGTCGTTTTGACCGCATTTGCACAACAGCCGATTCTGGCAGACGAAACGGACGAAGTCTCCGTTGACGACAGAATTGCTGCCGTCGGTTTCGGAAAAGTTTTTTCTTCCGACCCACAAAAAGAAATTTTGAATATTTTCAAAAAACTTGATACTTACACAGAAAAACAAGATTTAAAAAAGTTGAAACTCTTGTATAGTGAGGATTACATCAACAACGACGGTTACGATATCGACACTTATATGAAATCTGTCAAAAATGGATTTTCAAGTTACAAGATTAAAAATTTATTCACAAAAGTCAATAATATCGCCATAAATGACGATTATGCAGTTGTTCATGTCACAGAAACAGGGGAAGCAGAAACATTAAAACCTGTTGAAGGAATTGACGGAAACGGGCTTATAATCTCGACTGCGGACGTTTATTATTACTTGAAACGCCAAAATGGAAAATGGAAAATCGCCTCGACAAATATTATGGACGAAACCTGCTCAATCCTTTATGGTTCAGCAAGAAGCGTATATTTTTCAATAAATGTTCCATCTCAAGTGAAATCAGGCAGTGAATATACGATTTCATTGGCTTTTGCACCGATGAAAGAAGTTTTTGTGGCAGCCTCGTTGTTCTCATCACCGATTATTTATCCGATGAATTTGCCTAAAACAGACTTTAAAGCAATCAAGGGCGACGGAGTGCTTGAAAGACTTGTCACTGCTAATTCTGACAACTATAACGAATACGCTGTGGCAACAATCGGAATGACTTCTCCAAAAATGATTGCAGACAACCAATATGAACTTGAAACAACAGGCTCTGCAATAGTAATGAGAAGGGTTAACGTGTTCCACCCGATGCCGCAAAAAATCGTAAAAAAGCGTGCAGATAAACCCGCAGAGAAAGATGGTCAACAGTGAACAGATTAAAAAGACTGTTGAATTATTTCGGAAACGCCGTCATTTATTCGATTTTAGCATTTTGCTTGAAATCATACATTTTGAAAAAAGTCATCGGCGAAATGTTCACGAACACTGATGCGTTTTTCTCGTTAGTGCTTGTAAAGAATAACGGTGCGGCTTTTAACCTTTTTGCGGGATTTCAAGATTGGTTGGTAATCTTTGCCATCGTAATAATTTTGGCAATAACGATTTACCTTTTGGCAAACAAACTTTTTATTCCGGAAAACTTTTTGATGATGTTATCGCTTTTTACGGCTGGAATTGCTGGAAACGCAATCGAAAGGTACACTTTGGGCTACGTCGAAGATTTTATCAAAATAAATCTTTTCAACTTCCCTGTTTTCAACCTGAATGACATTATGATAACCGTTGCGGCAGTAATAATTGCACTGTCAATCGTAAACGATAAACGACGTGAAATTCAAGAGAATAAAGATGCAGAAGACGACCTTATATACGGAGATTAATGACGAAGGAGTTCGCCTCGACGTTTATTTAACAGGCATTTTGACCGATTTTTCAAGAAACAAAATCCAATCAGCCATAAAACATGGGGAGGTTAAGGTTAACGGAAAAGCCGAAAAGCCTTCATATTGTGTAAAAGAGGACGACAAAATCGATTTGTCGATTGAAGAAGCCGAAGAGATTTTGATTGAACCGCAAGACATTCCGCTCGATATCAGATACGAAGATAAAAATATTTTGGTCGTTAATAAACCAAAAGACATGCTTACTCACCCAACGATGAAAGAGCGTGAAAACACCCTTGTGAACGCCATTTTGAACAAATATGGCTATAATGGACTATCGAATTTGAACGGCACGATGCGTCCGGGAATCGTCCACCGTCTTGATAGAAATACCTCTGGGCTTTTGATGATTGCAAAAAATAATCAGGCTCACGAATTTTTGACAGAACAAATCAAGACAAAAACGGCTATTCGCAAGTATCTTGCGGTAGTTTCCGGAACTTTTTCAGAAGATGAAGGAACAGTTGATGAACCGATTGCAAGACATAAAACGAAATGTGAAAAATTTTGTGTTCAAGAAGGCGGAAAACCGTCCGTGACACACTATACAGTGCTTGAAAGATTCAAGAAATATACACTTTTAGAACTCCAACTCGAAACGGGCAGAACACACCAAATTCGGGTGCATTTGGCATATTTAGGACACCCGATTGTCAACGACAGCCTTTACGGAGGAGAAAAAATAAAAGTTAAAACAACAGAACAGGTCTTACAGGCTTACAAATTGTCATTTTCCAACATGTCTGATGAAAGAATTGACATAGAAATTTCTGCGGATAATGATATTACAAAGGTTTTGAATAAATTAAGGGACGATAAAAATGAATAAAAATTTGATTATTTTATTGGGAGAAATTTTAACGGCAGTGGCGATTTATTTTGGGTTAAACGCATACATGCCGATGGATTTCAACTATACTTGCCCGTTTGACGGAAAAGAATATCAGACGACATTTGCAATATTAATATCGGCTGTATACATTGTCAGCGTGGTATATGCTACGATTTTGCATATGATTTTTGGTGCAGCAGAACAAGGAAAATTGAAAGCATACCAAAAAGAACGTGAAAAAAATTCAATATCAGGAGCAGAAAAAGATAGCGAAATTGCGGCACTTGAGAACAAGGTCAAGACGCTCGAAACAGCACTTGAGAACCTGATAAAGAAGGAAAACGAATAATTTTATTAAAAATTATTAAAGGTATGTAACTCTTTGAAAACAGGTGGTTGACAATGAGTTATGTCTAAAGTTAAATAGAATTACTTCCCGACAAGGGGGTACTCGTAATGTGCTGATAACGAGTTGAATAACAAAAAGGAGAAAATAATGCCGACTATTGCACAATTAGTTCGCAAAGAACGTCAAAAATTGACAGATAAGACGAAGTCACCTGCTTTGGAAAACTGCCCGCAAAAACGTGGCGTATGCACCAGAGTATATACGACTACGCCGAAAAAACCTAACTCAGCATTAAGAAAAGTAGCCCGTGTAAGATTGACTAACGGATTTGAAGTAACTTCATACATTCCTGGTATTGGTCACAACTTACAAGAACACAGTGTAGTTCTCATCAGAGGCGGCAGAGTTAAAGATTTACCTGGTGTTAGATATCACATCATTAGAGGTACATTGGATACTGCAGGCGTTGCAAACAGAGAACAAAGCCGTTCAAAATACGGTGCTAAAAAAGCAAAAGCTAAGAAATAGAGGTAATTATGTCAAGAAGAAGCAAACCGGAAAAAAGAATCCCGGCACCTGATGCAGTATATAATAACGTTGATATTTCAAGATTCATCAACCGTCTTATGAGACGTGGTAAAAAGTCGATTGCTGAAAAGATTTTCTATTCAACACTCGAAAGAATCAAGGAAAAGACAAAGGAAGATGCACTTGAAGTATTCCAAAAGGCACTTACAAATGCAACTCCTCTTCTTGAAGTAAAAGCAAGAAGAATCGGTGGTTCAACATACCAAGTTCCTCTCGAAGTTGCTCCTGATAGAGGAATGGCTCTCGGCTCAACATGGTTGATTGAATCAGCTAAAAAGAGAAGTGGAAAATCAATGGTAGAAAAACTTACAGCTGAACTCACAGACGCAGCAAATGGTCAAGGTGCAGCTTGTAAGAAAAGAGAAGACACCCACAAAATGGCAGAAGCAAACAAGGCGTTTTCTCATTACAGATACTAA
>OMSS01000127.1 GCA_900313795.1 uncultured bacterium
AACGACGAAGCAATCCGGTATTTCAACAATAATAAAAAAACAATCTCCCCAAAACAAGAATTAAGCTTTGCGGACTAAAGTCTCTGTATGACAATGATAACAAGCAAAAATGTGATTGCTATCATTGCTGGTCAAAATAATTATTTTTCAACCGAGGCGATGACGTTGTCTGCCTCCGACCGAACCTCGACAAGTGCAAGCGAGTTGCTTACTGCAATTCCGCCTTTCACAGACGGAGCGTTGACGATTTGTCCGTTAACTTGCATTGTGCTTGAGCCGCCGCCGTCGAGGTTCATTGCATATTGGCATTCGAAACTTTTCATAACTTTCGCAAGTTCGCAAAGTCCTGCACCGACAGATTTTTGTTCACGACCGTCAATAGTGACCATTATGAAGTTACCTTCTTTGGTGAAACCAATTGCCGTTCTTGGGTTTCTGCCTGCAATGGGTTTAAATTTTTCTTCAATATAATCGACGTAAACGTTGCCGTCCTTGACAAGGAACGGACCGCCGCCAATTATGTGATTTACATCGTCCCAATCAGGATTTGTCTTGACATCAAGCGTGATTTGGGGTGATGAAATTTTATTCAAAATTTTCGTTTTTGTTTTTTCTTCCGCAAGAAATTCGCCAACTTTGCTTTGTGGTGAGGAAATTACAAATCCATTTTGCGGAATGGCAAGCGGTGAAGTCGATTTGGCGATTACCTTACCGTTTTCAACCGCAATCTGAACGCCATATTTCGGGGTTGCTGGCGAAACATTGCCCCATTCAGATGTATAAATCAAAACGTCCGTGCAAAGCGTTCTCGGTTGGTTGATATTATTGACTTTCAACTCTCTGCCGAGATAATTCAATTTTGCATTGAGAGAAACTCGTGCCATTTTAAATCCGTTATCAGTGATTCCGAGAGCAACACGGTCATAAATCGGGCCTGTCAAAATTTTTTTATTAATCATCAAAATTCCAAGAGGAACACCAGTTTGAGGTTTAAAATACGAACCGTTAATCGCCGCAAATGCACTGTTTCTGCGAGACATAGAAACAACTGTCGACTTTCTTGCAAGTTTATCACCCGCCATAAGCGGTGTGATTTTTACATCATGATTGATAGATGGGTTAATCTCGATAATGTTCAATCTGATTGGGTTTCCGCCCAAATATTTTGTCATTTTCATGTGGACAACACCCTCTTTGACAAAACGCTTGTAAACATTGCCATACCTTCTCGCCAAAGAAATTTGCCACAACTTCATTCGAACTTCCTTCACGGAAGATTTGTAACTGTTTTCATTTTGAATTTGCAAATCTGTTCCGTAAATCGGTGCATTCACTACTGCCGACTCCGTTTTCCCCCAAAAGCATAAACCTTCCCCTAAAAAAATAACCGTGACAAAAATTGCGATTAATAACTGGACGGCTATTTTTTGAAATCCTATGGGTCGTTCGGACAACAGCACGTTCATAATATTCCTTTAGAAGAACTCGTCCGTTTTTGTTTCGAGGATTTGTCCCTCTACTACAATTGTAACATATTTTCAAATGTGCTTCAAGTGTGCATTATCATTGGAATACAAAAAATATTAGGTGTAAAAAATACCATTTCTAAACACCTCGTCCGAGCCGATTTTCACCTTCGATTTTTTGGGTAATCAAAAACTCAAATTAACAATTCTTAACATTTTGCGACATCGACAAACAAGTTGAAAACCATGATGAATCAAGGCTTTTTAGATTTTTACGTCAGAAAAAATTTGCAAAAAAAATGACCGCCATAGCGGTCTATTTAGGAGTTCCCAATTCTCCTTCGGGCTTTTGCCCGACAGATTATTAAGTCTATTTAATTAAACCAAAAGCGACGCCGTTTGTGAACAGTCTATCGGATATTTTTTTCGTTTGTTTTTTAAAAAATACTCAACATTCAATTATATTAACGAATTTGTTGAGTATTTCGATTTAACATTTTTTAATATTTTCACTATTTTTGCGATGATTAGTGACTTTTTACCCTAAAAAATGATTATTTTTCAATTTTTTGGGGAGTCGTCAATTCCTTCGTAAGTTTGGTGTTCGAAATATTTTATTCTTTTCAAAGGCCAAAAGCGGAATTTTGCACGACCGATAAATCTATCTTGCGGCAAAAAGCCCCAATAGCGACCGTCTTCGGAGTTACCACGATTGTCACCGAGCATAAGATATTGACCGTCAGGAATAATTGCAGGGCCGCAATTCATACCTGCTTCGCATTCGGAGTAATCGCTCTTAACATAAGGTTCTTCAAGAATTTTGTCGTTGATGTAAACGTGATAAATTCCGTCTTTGTTGGGTTTAATTTCAAATTTGTCACCGGGGAGGCCGATTACACGTTTGATGAACGCAACATCTTCGCAGAAAAAGCCTGTAAGCCTTTTAAACATTGTCCAAGCGTCATATTTAAGTTCTGTTGACGGAGGATAAAAAATCATGATATCGCCACGATTTGGGGTTTGATAAAATCTTGACACTCTTTCGACAAAAATTCTGTCCTTAATATCCAAAGTCGGATACATCGAAAGTGACGGAATCCAGCGAATTTCGCCGAGAAAGAATCTTATAACCATAACCGCCACAATGACGAAAACGACCGTGTCGACAGTCTCTTTCAGAAAAGCGATTACCTGTTTTTTATCAATATTCATTCTAAATCCTTTTTAAGTCTTGGCACAAATTTTTCAGTGCGTCTGCATATTGATTATCAGAAAAATCTGCCGTTAAATCAAGAGCAATATTCACAAATTTTTCGCAAACCTCAATCGATTTGCCCACAGCAGAAGAGTTTTGCACTTCTGAAATTTTTATTTTACAAAAATCTTCAATATTTTTTTCTTCCGCATAAAAAATTATCGGTAATGTGCATATTCCGTTTTCATAATCTGACAAAACTGGCTTGTCCGTTGATTTTGAACAATAATTCAAAACATCATCTCGAATTTGGAATGCAAGCCCAAAGTTTTTTCCAAATTTTTCTGCAAAATCAAAATGTTTTTGCAAATCATCAACCGCAAACACCGAAAACAAAATCGTTTTGAACAATTCAGCCGTCTTTTTCTCAGATTTTTCAAGGTATTTTTCAATCGACACCAACTGATTTTTTTCGCCAAGTTGGTTAATTTCTCCATCACAAAGAGTCAAAAACATATTCGAAAAACGCCTCAAAACATTGTCATTATTAAATTTCAAAAGTTCCTTCAAAACGACCGAAATCAAAAAATCCCCGCCAAGCACCGCAACAGAATTACCCAAAGTGCTGTTGAGAGTTGGTTTTCCACGTCTTACATCAGATTTATCAACAATATCATCATGAATTAACGAGGCATTATGAATAATTTCACCAAGTGCACAAATCGTGGTTTGTTCGTCTGAAACGTCGTAACCAAAAGACTTTACAGATAAAATTGCAACAGCCGAACGAATTTTTTTTGAACCATTCAAAATAAAATCAATAAAATTTTCAGTTAAAAAATTATTGTTTTCAAATAAAATATTACGAATTTTTTCATCAACTTTTTTTAGTTCGAAAGATATTGAATTTGTTGAGTCTTGAGCCATTTTTGAACCAATTTTTCTGATAAAAACTTAAATTAATTATAACATATCTTAAAAATTTTTCGATTATCCGCTTGTAATTTTTTTTTGCCCATGTATAATAAAAACACAAAGCAAGATTTGCGGGGGTAATTCAGTGGTAGAATGCCTCCTTGCCAAGGAGGATGTCGCGAGTTCGAGCCTCGTCTCCCGCTCCATAATTAACAAAACGATTATTTAAT
>OMSS01000128.1 GCA_900313795.1 uncultured bacterium
GAGCATTTGTGTCGCTACAATGCAGGTCTTTCTTTGTCTTGCGGCTTCTTTTATGATTTCTTTTTGTGCAATCGGAACTTGCTCAGGTGACATTTCGATACCCAAGTCACCTCTTGCAACCATTACGCCGTATGATTCTTCCATAATTTCTTTCAAATTTTCAACCGCTTGAGGTTTTTCAATTTTCGCAATAATTGGAATGTCAGCGTTCAAAGATTGCATATATTTTTTAGCAACCCTGATATCGTCTGCCGAACGTACAAACGAAAGTGCAATAAAATCAGCATCATTTTGTACTGCAAATTTAATGTACTCTTTGTCTCGTTCGGTTACGCTTGGCAAACTTGCTTGGTTTCCTGGGATATTGATGCCCTTTCTCGGTTTCAAAATTTCACCATAAAGAACTTTTGTCTTAACTGTGTCGCCGTTGACGATTTCCAAAACTTCAAGTCCGATTTTACCGTCGTCCAATAGGATTTTGTCCCCTGCTTTAACGTCGTTTGCAATGCCTTTGTAATCAACAGGAATAAAGTTTGTGACAGTCGTTTCAGAACTGTGTTTGAGGTTCAAAATTTGACCTTCTTCGATTTCAAGCGGGTTAGAAATTGCTCCGACTCTGATTTTCGGACCTTGTAAGTCGACCAAAATTCCGAGGTACAAGTTCAATTCTCTTGCTGCTTCATGAATTAAGTCGATTTTTCTAATGTGATCTTCAGGTGTTCCGTGCGAAGTATTTAGTCTGAAAATCGTTGCACCAGATTTTGCCATGTTTAAAATTGTGTTGTAATTTGAAGATGACGGGCCTAACGTTGCAACAATTTTCGTTTTTATTTCTCTGAATTTCATTGTTTTATCCTATGTTGTTCCATAATCAAATTCATTATACAACAATTAGCATATTTTCAATATAAATGGTAAAATACTTTTATGATAATTTCTGACGATGATAATAAAAAGCCGAAAGTCAATAAACGTACGGAAAAACTTTCTCCGTCCGTGACTGAATTTGACATGACTTTTGAAAATAATATCCGTCCAAAAACTTTCGATAGTTATATTGGACAGACAAATCTCAAAAAAATGCTCAAAATTTCAATCGAAGCGGCAAAAAAACGTGAAGTTCCTCTCGACCACTTGTTGTTTTATGGTCCTCCAGGGCTTGGCAAAACAACATTGGCATGCGTAATTGCAAATGAAACCGGTGCAGATATCAAAATTACCTCAGCACCCGCTCTTGAGCGTCCTCGTGATATCATTGGGATTTTGATGTCTTTAAAGGCTGGTGAGGTCTTGTTTATTGATGAAATTCACCGCCTTAACAAGGTTGCAGAGGAAATTTTATATCCGGCCATGGAAGATTTTTATCTCGATATGAATACGGGAAAAGGTCAGTCTTTAAAGACTTTGCGTGTTCCTGTTCCGAAATTTACTTTGATTGGTGCAACAACAAAGGCTGGCTCGTTGTCTGGGCCTTTGCGTGACCGTTTTGGAATTGTTCATCGTCTCGAATTTTACTCTGATGAGGAATTGAAACAAGTCGTCAAAAGAACAGCCGACATTTTGAATATCAAAATTACTGATGACGGTGCAGCCGCAATTTCAAAACGTTCAAGAGGTACACCTCGTATCGCAAACCGTCTTGTTAAACGTGTTGCCGATTATGCAATCGTTATTGCTGATGGTGTTGTTAATGAAAAAATTGCGAACGATGCATTGGATAATCTTAATATCGATAAATTCGGGCTTGATACAACAGACCGTGCGTTGTTGACGGTGATTGCGGAAAAATATCAGGGTGGGCCAGTCGGACTTGAAACGCTTGCGGCTTCGCTCGGTGAAGATTCTAAAACAATCGAAGAGGTTTATGAACCATATCTTTTGCAAGAAGGTTTTATCCAAAGAACGTCAAAAGGTCGTAAACTCACTCCTTATGCGGCGAAAATGCTTAAACTTCAACTCGACGATATGCAACAATCTTTGTTTTAATTTTATTTAAAAATTTTTCAATAAAAAAGCACCTGCGAAATGCAAGTGCTTTTTCTGTTAAGAATCCGTTACTATTGAACTTCTTCTTTGAACTTTTTACCTGCTGTGAATGCAGGAACAACTTTAGCGTCAATTTTAATTGCGGCGCCTGTTTGGGGGTTACGGCCAGTTCTTGCTGCTCTTTTGCGTGCTTCAAAAGTACCGAAACCTACCAATGTAACTTTATTTCCTTTTGCAACTGTTTTTTCAACTGTTTCAATCAAAGCATCAACAACATCTGCTGCTGCTTTTTGAGAAACTTTTGCTTGCTTAGAAACTTCTTTTACCAATTCGCATTTGTTCATAGTAATCTCCTTTTCCTGTGCTTATTCTTATTTATCACATGTTTTTATAGTTGTCAAATGTTTAAAATTATAAAAAAACAATCGTGGTTATTGGCTTTTAATCCATTGTGCCACAAGGCTGATTTATAAATTCCATTTGTTACTCAATTTACCAAACTTAATATTGTTGTAATAGTAAGCGAGGATTTGATAAGCGTTATAGCCTTGCTTTGCAAGGTTATTTGCCCCATTTTGGCTCATGCCGATTCCATGCCCGTTCTTTTTTAAATTGCCGTCAAATGACGGTACTGAGTGGAGATATGGCATATCTTTGTACCAAATATCGCCAGAATTTATTGTTTTTCCTCCTGCACTTGCACAATAATATGCCGTAATGACCTGTTTGTTTTGGGTTACGACGATTCCGTAAGTTTCAGCAACGATTTGATTAGTTTTTGTCGTTTCGCTCGAAGCCCCACCGTAGGCTTGATCTTCTGTGTTATCTTTTATGTCAAAGCCTTTGCTTGCGTTTTTGCCCACATTTGCAACTGCATAACTTCTTGCTGCAATCGCTTGTGCTTTCAGGGCTTCAACGTTCCAACTTGAAGGCATTTCGCAAGGTACAACCCCCAAAAGGTAATCTTCAAGTTTTACATCGTTTACAACCGTTAACAATTTGTTTCTGTTTGTGACGATGAGAGAGCCACGATACCAGCGATTTTTTGCACAGACAAATCCGCTTGTCGAAGGTGTTATGATGACAGAGTCTGTGCCTGTGTCGTAATATTTTCCGTTGACTTCGATTTGGAGGTCATCTTTTTTCGGGATAATTCTATACGATTTCATAGGCTCGATTGCACAAATAACCTTGCCAGAGTATTTATCCTTGACTGTTCCTTTTACGGAAGTTCCGGTTACGACTGATTTTGTATCAATTTGCAACCCAACTTTGATTGCTTCGGCACGTCCCGAAAATACAATCAAGCAGAGAAATATTATGCAAAAATTTTTTATAAAATTAATTTTCATCGAGAATATTATAACATCATTTCCTATATCGGGAGTAATTGTAGCTTTTAATATCCTCTAAAGGGTTGATTTCTCTGAATTTCGCTTTGTTTTTGACTTTCGATGAGTTATCATTAATAAGTAAATTGACAAGGGGTAATTTATGAAAATTAACGGAAAAGTTGATTACATCGAATCAGGAGTGACTAGTAGTTTGCGAGCAATGTACTTGCAAACAGAAATCATGGGTATTCACTCGGAAAACATTAACGGTTTCGACAAAGTTGGCTACCAAAGAAAAGACCCTGTCGTTTCATCTTTCACTGAGTTTGTTGGAGCACATGCACTTTCGACTTCAATTGATGATGAACCGGGCAGAATGTCTATGTCAAAAAATCCCCTTGATATCGCAATTTCTAACAAAGGTTATTTCCAAGTTATGGGTGAAGAAGGTATCAAACTCACTCGTGACGGAAG
>OMSS01000188.1 GCA_900313795.1 uncultured bacterium
AAAGTAAATATGAAATTTTAAATTTGACTTTAACTTCATTTGATTTTTTTTCATCAGATGAACGATATAAAAAGGATTTTTCTCCAATTACAAATTCATTCAAGTTGCTATCATCTTTGGTAAAAAACATGAATTCTGTAATAAAATATTTGGAAGAAAAAATTTCAGAAACCGGAAAAAGAGATTCCCCTCCAAATTTAAAATTATATATAAAAAAATGGAGCAATGGTACAATTCCAACATGGAACATTATAAAATTATTCCTTGATAACGATTTATCACTTCCTGATGATTATTTCTTAGATGAAATAGACATTGAAATAAAAAAGGATTGTTATAAAGCTTTTAAAAGAAATCTTGTAATAGCTTTTATTATAACAAATTTATTTGATTCTCTTGAACAACAAAAAATTATTACAAAAGAAACTCGCATGATGATAAGGAATGGAACAAAAATGTATTATCGTGACTTTTATATAAAACGAAACAAAGAAGATAATGAATATTCACCAAAGTTTGAAACCGAAGCAAAAAATAATCTTATGTTCAGAACCCTATTTTATATGTTAGATGGTCCCACAGAAAAAGTTAAAACCTTTGATTTTTTAAATGCTGCCTACAGTAAGCCAGAAATACCATATATCACAGATTGATTTTTTCCTGTTATTTGAACAATTTTAGCAACGTGAATTTTTATTATTATTTCAAAACTATCACAATATCACCCTTTACATATATACAGTAGTAATAAAATACGCTATAATCAGTGTATTGGAAGTGCCTGATTTCAAAGGCGGCATCTCCCGAACTCAAACCAGCTTGCTGGAATCTTGAAAAGCGGGAGGACTTGCGTATGACTTTAGAACTTGTTTTGGCAGCGGCAGCAATTATAAGTTGCATCGCTACTGTTGCAAGTGCAGTTATCACAGCCCTTTCTTACCTAAAAAATAAGAAGAGTTAAAAAGTAAAGCCGCCCATTCGTATTCGACACATTGAGCGGCTTTATCGCAAAATTGTGAAGACGACCGACTGAAATCGGGCATTTCCTTTATTTCAATATACTACAGAAAAATCCTTTCGTCAAATTTGTCTGCGAAAAATAGTCTCACTTTCCCAGTTTCGCATATTCCGCAGAGTCAACTTCTTCAAGCCATTCTGTTGAAACGTCTGGATTTTTCTGCATTACGGAAAGGTGTTGCATTGTCGCATTCGGTGCGGCTCCGTGCCAGTGCTTTACGCCTTCGGGAATTGTTGCAACTACGCCGGGCTTTAGCTCAACAGGTTTTTCTCCCCAAATCTGATAGAATCCACGTCCGGCTTCCGTCACAAGAATCTGACATGAGCCGTGATGAACGTGCCAAAAAGTGTGCGCGCCTTTTGTAAAAGTTACATTTGAAACACTTATACTGTCCGCCGCCATTGAATTATGAAAAGTTCTTCCTGTGAAATATTTTTCGTAATTCACATTCGGGCCACCAAGTGGAAAAATTGTGCCCTTTTCTTTTTTCAAATCCTTCATAACTGATTTTTCTGAAGGATAGCCCGATGTTTCAGTTTTTGTCTGTGCGAACATAACCGAACTTCCTGCAATAACTGCTGCCGCCATAATTACGCCAAAAAATCTTTTCATGTTTCCTCCAAAAAAAGTCAATGAGAAAATCTCAATTTTCGATTTGACTTTTTTAAGTTGTTTCGCAATACAGTGAGAAACAACAGTTGATATGAAAGTTTGCAACGCAAACTTGTGAACAAAAACTTTGACGCTATTTTAGGCAAAGTTTTTGTTACTTCCTCCATATTGATTTATTTTTTTATGTCATTCCTGTGCTTGACACAGGAATCTATTTAATTTTTTTTCTAAGAGATTGCCGAATCAATGCAGCCCCTTCGGTGTGCTTTACGCCAATAACAGAAAGCCAAGTCTTGCAATGGCATACATTCAAGCCTGACAATTCCGCGCCTAACATTTATTTCAAATTCGTCTTAAAAAAGTCCGTAATTTTTTCAAACGGAATTTTTTCCAAGTTGTCATACAAGTCCGTATGAACTGCGCCCGGCACAATGTAAAGTTCCTTGTTGTCGCCCTTAAGCCGCTTAAATACATCCTCGCTGAAATATCTTGAATGAGCATTTTCACCGTGAACCAGCAGAACTGGTACTTCAATTTCATCAATGTATGCAAGAATCGGCGTGTTAATCATTCCAAGAACCCAAGTTTTTGCCCAGCCCTGACCCGGATTATTCACAGAATTTTTGTGATAACCGCGCTGAATGTAATAATCCCAGTATTCCTTCTGAAACTGCGGCTCATTCCCTGTAAGTTTTGCCGACCGACCGCCATTCAATTCAGGTTTTCCTGCAAGATAATCCTTTGTCCTCTGCGCGCTCAACGCTTCCTTCGTCTTTTTTCGGGCTTCCGCATTGTCGTTCACATCATTGTAACCGTTCGCCATAACCCGGTGCATATCGTACATCGTGATTGCCGCAGTCGCCTTAATTCTTGTGTCAATCGAAGCCGCATTCAAAGCAATTCCGCCCCAGCCGCAAATTCCAATCGCCCCGATTTTTTCAGGATCAACACCGCCGTAAGTCGAAAGAAAATCCACCGCCGCGCAAAAATCTTCCGTGTTTATATCAAGCGAAGTTACATTTCGAGCCTCGCCGCCAGAATCCCCAGTAAAAGA
>OMSS01000130.1 GCA_900313795.1 uncultured bacterium
AATTGACGTCTGCCTCAAGTAATGCACGACGGACTTCTCTCAATGCGTCCTGCATATTATCTTCGGTCAACTTGTCATTGCCCGAGGTTTTTCTGATAATTTCCGTTAAACGTTCCGATAAATTGTCAAACATAATTAATTTTTCTTTCCGAAGTCAGCACTTGTAATAACTCTGTCGATTAAGCCGTATTCGCACGCTTGTTGAGCGGACATATAGTTGTCACGTTCTGTATCGGCCTTAATCTTTTCTATTGTTTGTCCTGTGTGTTTTGACAAAAGTTCGTTCAAAGTCGAACGCATGCGGAGAATTTCTTTCGCTTCGATTTCGATGTCAGATGCTTGACCTTTTGCACCGCCTAAAGGTTGGTGAATCATAATTCTTGCACTCGGAAGAGCAAGTCTTTTGCCCGGAGTGCCTGCTGAAAGTAAAAATGCACCCATACTTGCCGCTTCGCCTATACAAATTGTGCTGACGTCTGCTCTGATGTGGTTCATTGTGTCAAAAATTGCAAAACCTGATGTGATAACACCTCCGGGGGAGTTGATATAGAGCATAATATCCTTTTCAGGATTTTCGCTATCCAAGAGCAAAAGTTGTGCTACGATTGAGTTTGCCAAATCGTCATCAATTTCTTCGCCCAAGAAAATAATTCTTTCTCTTAACAATCTTGAAAAAATATCAAACGAACGTTCACCTCTTGATGAGGATTCAATAACAGTCGGCATGTATGAAAGTATTTTTGAATAATCCATTTTATTTCCCTTTGAAAATATTTACTTTATAATTATATTAAAATCGTACCACAAGCATAATTTTTATACCAATTTTTAACGATAATGAGGTTTCATGATAGATTTCGACAAACCGGTTTGGAACGACAGAGAATCATTATTTATCAACAGACCCGAAGTTTCGGGGATTTACGAAGGTCAAAGCACAACCTATCAGTATGCTTTGCCCAATTCTGATTATCCGATTTTGAGAATGCCTTATAACATTTATGACAAACAAGGAGATGTCCTTGAGCATGGAATGTATATGCTCATGCTTGATGCAAACAGAAAATATTTGATGTTTGTTCAAAGCGGTATGGTTAAGGCTCGTGTGCCTGTTTTAAAATATTCTGAAAAAATGGTGGACGAAGAAGCCCGTCAAGAACGTGAAGATATTTATGAAAATTATAAAAAATATATGCAACGTGGTCGCCAACGCAAGGCAAAGACTTATTTAAAAGAACTTGAAATTTACGATAAACGCTTGCAGGCACAGATGAAAGCGTCAATTACGGAAGATGAAATTTCAGGATTTTACGTTGTTCAATACGAAACTTTTACCCAAAAAGCCACAGCAATAATCCCGATTTACAAGTAAACTTTTGATGTAAAAATCCGTAATAATATTCACAATTAAAAAAAATTGAGATATTATTGTTACATAAGTTTTGCAAAAGGTTTGCGAAAGGACAAATATGAAATCTTCTAAAAATCAATATTCTATTAAATCTTGCCCCACTGATGATGCTGAACAATTAGAATTGCTCTTAAATTCAATGTCTGAGGACGGCTGGGATTTATATACTATGCACGAAGTCGAAAGTGA
This sequence comes from uncultured bacterium, assembly GCA_900313795.1. GTDB lineage: Bacteria > Cyanobacteriota > Vampirovibrionia > Gastranaerophilales > Gastranaerophilaceae > RUG841. Next base: position 1,601 of record OMSS01000130.1, read on the forward strand.
GGACGAAGGTTACGAATACAGTTGTATTTTCGTAAAAGAAGTTTCTCCTGAAGATATGTTTAAGGAAGATTTTTCGGACTATTTCGGATTTAAAACGAAAATGGAAAGAATTATGTCTCCGAAGCAAGAACCGCTTGACTTATGCCTCGATATCCAAAAGAAAATCAAGGAACAAAGAGAAAAAATTTCAAGAATTAAATCTCTTCTCGATTCGACCTCTGAAGATAGTCGTAATCAACTCAACGACGAGATTTCGGTCAATATTGACGAACTTGAAAAATTAAAGAAAAAATTATACAACTGTTTGTTACCTGACATTATGTATAACAAATTGGGCGAAAACAAACTCACAATTGCACTTTCAGAAGAATTGACCGAACTTGTTAACCCGGATGTCGAAGTTAATTTGCTCTCGAAAATTGTTCAAGTAAGACAAAATCTCACGGACGAATTGGGCTACGTAATCCCCGAAGTTCGCCCTGTGAACGGCGATTGCCTCCAAGCAAATGAATTTGTTATCAACGTTCGTGGCACGCAGGCAATCAAGTCATGCTGCTACGTCGGCTACTCAATGTATTTCAAGGACGAATTGAACTTAGCAAAACTTCCAAAAAATACTATCAAAGATGTTGACCCTTTGACTGGCAAAAAAATTGTTTGGATTCAACAGGACAAAACAGACGATTTCTGGCAAAAAGGTTTAGATGCAAATGATTACATTGCAAGACTATTGGACTATGTCGCTGTAAAATATGTTGATGAAATTTTAGATTATTCTGATATGAACAAATACATCGAAATCGTTGCACTTAGTAACCTTTTCTTACTCGAAAACATCATTCCCGATTTCGTTTCAATAGGCGAATTGAAATATTTGTTCACAAGTTTAATCAAAGAAAGAGTTTCAGTAAAAGACGTTGTTTATGTTTTTGAAAAAATTAATGACCTTTCAACTGACCCGACGAAAGATGACTTGTTGTGCGGCTTGAGAAGATATCTTGCAAGAAACATCTCTGCATCTCTCGTTGCTGACAACGGCACAATCAACCTCGTTGAATTGAGTGAAAAATCGTTGAAATCTTTGACAGGTGAAAAGGACGAAAACAGCGTCGTTAAAATCGAAAGCACAAAGATTGAAAAAATCTTGAAGAAAATAAACACAGTTTTGGAGGAAAAAAATCTTAAAATGAAAGATATTGCGGTCGTTTTGCCCTCAAATATCAGACAAATCGGATTTTTGGTTCTCTCAAAATTCAATCCTGAGATTAAGGTCGTTGCAAGAGAAGAAATTACAACAGACTTTCCCTCGGAGATTGTTGCAGAAGTTTAATTTGTTACAGTTATCACAAAATAGAATGATACATTAAATTTTGTTATAAATATTTCACAAATTAAAAAGTTATGCTAAAATTAAAAAGTTATTGAATGAAACAAATGGGATAAATTATATGACTGATGAAAATAAACCTCAACAAAGCTCGATTATGGTACCGCTCGATGATTTGGATACAGTGAGCGAAAAAGATTCAAATACAGTTGATGAACTCGCAATGGAATTGGCGGCAATCCACCAATCAGCGAAAAAAGTAGCAATTATCGGTAGCCGTAACCTTCCGATTACGCACCAACAACTCATTGAGGTTTTGGCTTTTGCATTGGTTAAACAAGGTAATACAATCATCACATCAGGTGGTTCAAGTGGAACAAACGCTGCTGCAATTCGTGGTGCAATGTCTGCTGACCCGCAAAAATTGAGAGTTATTCTCCCTCAAACTATCGGTCAACAACCGTCAGATGTTCAAGATCAATTAATTGGTGTTCACAATATCATCGAACACCCTGACCGAGCAATGATGACGCTTGCTGATGCCAGCAGAATTTGTAACAGAGAAATAATCGATGAATGTCAACAGTTGATTTGTTTCCTCTCTCATACTTCAACAACTTTGCACAATGCAACGCAATATGCTGAAGATATGCACAAAGTTGTAACCTCATTCTACCTTGATTAATAAAGTTTAAATTATTGAAGCACTTGAGTTTCGGGTGCTTTTTTTGTTGCCAAAATATGCTTTGCAACCGCTTCACCCATAGAAAAACAATTCATCTGCGTGCGAACTGCCGCTTGTGCCTTAAATTCAGCACTCAAACAGCGTCCAACCACGAACAAATTGTCATAT
>OMSS01000134.1 GCA_900313795.1 uncultured bacterium
CGTGAAGGTGGATTTGTTCGATGCGGAAGATTTTACCGAAACAAAGGAAAAATCTGAAACTTCTGAGCAAATGAGCCTTTCAGACAGGATAAAGGCAAAAGAATCACAGGTTTCAGACAAAGTTGTTCAAAACGAAAGAAATGAAATTTTGAACAATATATCTCCGCTCGGAGATATACCAGAAACTTCAGCAGAGAAAGAAAAAACGACCATTGAAGAAGTTCACATTCCTGATGAATATGAAAAATTACTTGAAGCCTACAAAAAGACTTTAAAAATTGCACACAAAATCAAAGATGGCGATGACGTCGACCCCGAAGTCACAGACGCTTTTGCGGTAGATGAAAACACAGGTTTCAGCCTTGTTAAATTGGGCGAAAAAATCTCCCTCGTCGGCAACATCGGCGAAAAACTTTTCGTCATAAAAACTTTCACTCCGCAAGAACTCAACAACGACACACTTTTTATGGAATTTTGCACCCAAACACCAACATATTGTGCATATTCTGTAATTTTGAACAACTTCAAAGCACTTGTTAAGGTTACACCGACTGAAATTTCGCTTATTGGAGATTACGGTGAATGAAAAAATTCCTGACCGCCTTAATTATTTTGTCCTCGATTTTTCTTTGCGGTTGCACTCAAAAACAAGACAACAAGACAATTTTGAAGTTTTCATCTTGGGGTTCAAGAACTGAATACGGCATTTTGCAACAAGTTATTCAAAAATATGAAAACCAAAATCCGAACGTAAAAATCGAATTTATTCACGTTCCTGAAAATTATTTTAGAAAATTACACTTGCTCTATGCCTCAAAAACAGAGCCGGACGTAGTTTTTCTCAACAACACCTACGCTCCGCTTTACATCAAGGCAGGGTTACTCGAGGATTTGTCCGGAAAATTTGACGAATCGAAATTTTTTGAAAGTTCAATAAACTGTTTTAAAAACGAAGGCAAATTATACGCAATCCCTCGTGATGTCTCGAATTTGGTACTTTATGTCAATAAAGACTTAATCAAAAATCCGCAAAAAATTAAATCTCTTGAGGATTTAAAAAAAGTTGCAAAATCTGTGACAAAAAATGACGTTTTCGGGCTTAATTACGAGGAAAATCCTCTATTTTGGCTATATTATCTTGAATATTTCGGAGGCGGCATTTTATCCGCTGATGGTCAAAATGCCTTGATTGGTTCGCCGAAAAGTCTTGAAGGCATTGAATTTTACACAAATTTAATCAACAAAGATAAATCCGTTCCTCTAAAATGGCAAATGTCCTCAATGACATCTGCACAAATGTTCATTGGAGGAAAAACAGCACTGTACTTGAGCGGACGTTGGCTTGTGCCAAAATTTCGAGAAAGTGTAAAATTCGACTGGGATATTATCCCATTTCCCTCGTCACAAAACTCCCAAACACTCACGGATGCTTCGGGTTGGGCTATTTCAAAATCATCAAAAAACAAAGATGAAGCGATAAAATTTGTGAAATTTTTATCCTCAGATGAAGTTTCAAAATTATTCACAGAAACAGGTCTAATTACTCCGGCAAATCGCTCTATCGCATACAGTGAGGCATTTTTAGCACCAAATAAAAAGCCTTACAACTCAAAAGTTTTCCTCGATATTTTGGAAAATTCAAAACCGACACCCGTCAACTCGAATTACGCAAAAATTGTCGATGAAGTTACAAAAAATATCACACCCGTTTTAAATGGCAAAAAACAAACGAAAGATGTTTTCACAATAGATTTTACCGACCGAATACAAAAACTTTGTTTAAAAAGCCGTTAACGCTCTCTCGTTGAACATGTTTTTATTTCCCAAAAGCATGAAAACATGCTCCATGCTTGCTTTTTCATGATTTCAAAATAAAAAATTTAGGCGAAAAACAAGACAAAAAGCGAATTTATGGCACAAAAAAAGACCCCAAAAAGGAGTCTTTTTTTCATCAGTTTATGAATTTTTAAAATTAATCATTCAAAACTTGTTGCATTTCAACGTCGGGTTTACCCAACACACGAACCAATTCCAATACTGACGCTTTCATTTGGCAACGGTGTGATGTTCCGTTAAAAAAGTCTGTATAAAAACAACCTTCACATACACATCCACGTTTGTAGCATTCCAACGCCGTGTTCGTCCAACGTCTTACTGCTATCGCTCTGCCCATGTCTCTACTTCTGAGCACTTTCCTTACCCCTTTACAATTTTGTAATATTTTCCCCAAGATTTGTTTGATGACAGGCTTTTGAACTGCTTGCCTCAACACAATCTATTATATATTTTACATGTGCGTTTTCAAGTGCAAATCATGAAATATTAAGAAAATGATACAATCTTGAAATCCGCTCTATGAGCGAAAAAGGGGAAAGCGGTATCCGTTTTCCCCTTGTTTTTATTGAATTCATGCCAAAGCATGGTGTCATGATTTCCATGCCGTGAGCATTTCGGGCATGTCAAAACTATGACGAAACTGCCCCTTTTGATGCACTCTTGACTGAACGAGCATATTTTGCCAAAACCCCTTTTCTTTCTTTGGGTTCGGGCATGGTGAATTTTGCACGTCTATCAGCGAGAACTTCGTCTGAAACGTTCAATTTGATGCTTCTTGCAGGCAAGTCAATTGTGATAGAATCGCCATTTTCAACAAGTCCGATAATACCGCCGTCTGCTGCTTCAGGGCAAATGTGACCTACACAAATGCCTCTTGTGCCGCCTGAAAATCTTCCGTCTGTAATCAAGGCAACGTCTTTGCCCAAGCCTTTTCCCACGATTAACGAAGTTGGAGCGAGCATTTCTTTCATACCAGGACCACCTTTAGGACCTTCGTATGTGATTACGACTACATCGCCGGCAACGACGTCATCTGTTTCGATTGCGTGCATTGCGGCTTCTTCAGAAGTATAGACTTTAGCTTTACCCGTAAATACGGATACAGACGGGTCAACACCTGAAACCTTAATAACCGCACCGTCCGGTGCTAAGTTGCCACGAAGAACGGCAAGTCCGGGGTTTGATGTAATAGGATTATCCAAAGTTCTGATAACATCGTTGTCAACCCAAGCCTTTTGAGCGATTTCGGAAATTTTCATACCGCTTACACCTTGTGTATCGGAGAAGTCTTTCAATTTTCCGAACACGGTTTTCATAACACCGGGAATACCGCCAGCGTTGTCTAAGTCTGTCATCGTCAAGTCTGATGACGGGTCGAGTTTAATAATTTGAGGAACTTTGTGGCTGAGTTCTTCAAAGTCTTGCAAAGTGATATCAACGCCTGCGGTGTGGGCAATGGCAAGCAAGTGCAATATTGAATTTGTTGAACCGCCAAGTGTCAAGTCAGTGATGATAGCGTTTCTGAGAGATTCTCTTGTAATGATTTGAGAAGGTTTCAAATCTTCTTTAACCATATCGACAATTCTCATGCCGCTTTCGAAAGCGATTCTGCGTTTTTTAGCGGTTACTGCACCGGCAGTAGCACAGAAAGGAAGGCTCATTCCCATCATTTCAGTCAAGCAAGCCATTGTGTTTGCTGTGTAAAGACCTTGGCAAGAACCTGCTCCGGGGCAAGCGTTTTCTTCTGATTCATAAAGTTCTGATTCAGTCATTTCGCCAATTCTGTACTTACCGATTGCTTCAAATGTTCCATTAATGAACATCAATTTTTTGTGTTTGCAA
>OMSS01000137.1 GCA_900313795.1 uncultured bacterium
AATCCGTTAAACAATATTTACGGTCGGTCGTGTTACATCTGCAAGGACGAAAACTGCGTAAATACAGCCTTTAAGAAGGATAGAATTTCTAAAATTCTAAAAAAAAGAGTCAATGTTGAACTCAAAAATAAAATTATAGTTTTACTTCACAAATAGATTGTGTTACAACTATATTAGGCAATTAAAGTGAGAAATAAATGGACAATATTAGAGTATATGATGCAGCCAAAGAACTTGGCTTAACGAACAAAGAAATGATTGAGCAACTTGAAACCAAAATCGGAGTCAAGGTTAAGTCTCATTCAAGCACATTGACACTCTCTCAATTTGAGAGATTTAAAGAAGTGATTAAAAAACCGAAAGATGCTGCACCGAAAAAACCGAAAGCATTCATCGTAAAAAAAGTTAAATCTTCAACTGATAGCACAAAAACTCAAGTGACTGTTGAAGAAATTAAGCCTGAAGAAAAGAAAACTATTGTCCATCACAAAAAGGCGGAAGCAACAACAAAAGATAAAAAAGAAGAAGTTGCAAAAGAAGAAACGAAACAGGTAGAAAAGAAACCTGAAGAAAACAAAAACACTATGATTGCCCCCTCTGGAACAAGTATTCGTTCATTGCTTGAATATAACAATCAAAACAGCCAAAAACGCCGTGCGGAAATTCAAGCAGAAAATAACCGCAAAAAACGAGAACAAGAGAGAGCGGAAATTGAAAAGAAAAAGATGCTTGCTCGTCAAAACCAACAACAAATACCGCAAGGAGAAAGAAAGCCTTTCAACAAAGGTGACAGACCTTTCCGCCAAGATAGACGACAAGATAATAACAACAACGGAGAAAGACCGCAACGTCCAGCAAACGCAGGTGACAAGCGTGAACCCGTTAAAAGACATTTTATTTCTCAAGATATTTACGAAAACAAACCCGGTTACGCAAAACGTAAAGACGTAAATAAAAAAGAAAAAGACTATAAATCAAAAGAAGAACAACAAGAACTCATTAGTCTTGAAAAGGCAATGGCTCAAAAACACAGAAAAAAAGAACGTGTTGAAGAAGTTCAAAAAGAAGTTAAATCAGTCGTAATCAACTCGGTTATGACGGTTGGTGAACTTGCTGAAAAAATCAACAAATCATCAGCAGAAGTCGTAAAATTCCTTATGATGAACGGAATTTTGGCGACAGTAAACCAAGTTATCGACATCGATACACAAAAGAAAGTTTGTGCTAATTTCGACATAGAAGTTCAAGAAGAAGATTTGGACGCATACATCGAAGAAGAACTCCAAAAAGAAGAAAAATTGAAGGAATTAAACGACGTTGATGAATCGTTGTTGAAGCCGAGAGCACCTGTTGTTAGTATTTTGGGTCACGTTGACCACGGTAAAACAACATTGCTCGATTCAATCAGAGAAACCGGACACAAAATCACCTCAACCGAAGTTGGCGGTATCACACAATCTATCGGTGCTTACACAGTACACCACAATGGCAAAAAGATTGTATTTGTCGACACTCCCGGTCACGAAGCGTTCACAGCAATGAGAGCAAGAGGTGCACAAGCAACAGATATCGCAATTTTGGTCGTTGCAGCAGACGATGGTATTATGCCTCAAACGATTGAAGCAATTAACCACGCAAGAGCGGCTGAAGTTCCTATCGTTGTTGCGGTCAACAAATGTGATAAACCAGAAGCAAACCCCGATAGAATTTTGCAACAATTAACAGAATACGGACTTGTTCCAGAAGAATGGGGCGGAGATACGGCTTGTATCAAAGTTAGTGCTTTGCAAAAAACAGGTATCGAAGATTTGCTCGAATATATTTTGCTTTTGGCAGAAGTTAACGGCTACAAGGCTAATCCGTCAGCGAAAGCGACTGGTGTAATAATTGAAGCAAACCTTGATAAAGGAAAAGGCCCTGTTGCAACATTGCTAGTTCAAAACGGGACGTTACACACGGGAGATTGCTTCGTAGTCGGCAATGTAGGCGGAAAAGTTCGTGCATTGATTGCTGATAACGGAGAAAGAATTAAAAAGGCTGGTCCTTCTACTCCTGTCGAAATTTTGGGTCTTTCAGAAGTTCCTCAATCAGGCGACAAATTTGAAGCGGTAGACAACGAAAAAATTATGCACCAAATCATCGCAGAACGTAAGGAAAAAGAACGTACATCAAGACTTGAAGCAACTATGCCCGCTCACGTTCGTAACGATGCAATCGGAGAGGACGACAATATTCAACACCTCAACCTCATCATCAAGGCAAATACGCACGGTGCGGCTGAAGCGGTTGCTCAATCCATCAACCAAATGGAATCAAAAGAAATCGTCACGAAGATTATTCACGTCGGAGTTGGTGATATTTCAGAAGCAGATGTTATGCTCGCAAGTGCAGGTAATGCAATGATTTTGGGCTTTACGGTAAAAGAAGATGCAAACGCACTTGCAGCGGCAGAAAAATACAACGTAACAATCAAGAAATTTGATATTATTTACCAAATCCTTGAGGACCTCGAAAAGACGATGTTGCACTTGTTACAACCTGAAGAAAAAATCGTCGAAATCGGTAAGGCAGAGGTTCGTCAAATCTTTACAGTCGGCAAAACGACTAAGATTGCTGGTTGCTATGTAACCGAAGGTAAGGTCGCAAGAAACAAAATGGCGATTGTTATGAGAAACGGTCAAGAAATTTTCAAAGGTTCAATCGACCAACTCAAACGTTTTAAAGATGACGTTAAAGAAGTCAACCAAGGTTTCGAATGTGGTATATCATTTGCCAAGTTCAATAACCTCGAAGTCGGCGACATTATTAAGGTTACGACGATTGAATTGGTAGAAAGACAAGAACTTGTATAAGAGGTAAAAATGCCCCAATTCAGAAACGAAAAAATCAGAAAAACTTTGATGAAAGAAATCGCAGACATTATTCAAAAGAAATTGAATGATGCGAGAATCGGCGGAGTTGTGTCAATAACAGACTTGGAACTTGCACACGATAACTCTTATGCTAAAGTTTATTATTCGGTCTTTGCACCTGATAACGTTAAAGAACAAACGATTGCGGCAATCGAAGATGATGCTCCCAAAATCAGATATGAAGTCGGCAGAAGAATCAGATTGCGTTTAACTCCTGAATTGAAGTTCATTTTGGACAACTCAATCGAACGTGGTGCAAGAGTTACCGAACTTATCAACAAAATTTCAAAAGGTGAAGTGTAGTCGTGTTCGGCTTTTTGAACGTCTATAAACCCGCAGGCATAACCTCTCACGACGTTATCAGCCGTTTACGGAAAGTTTTGCACATAAAAAAAATCGGGCATGCTGGAACGTTAGACCCTTTGGCAGAGGGTGTTTTGCCTGTTGCAATTTTAGGAGCAACAAGGCTTATAGATTTTTTGCCGAACGAAAAAGAATACCTTGCAACCTTCAAATTCGGCGTAGTTTCTAAATCCTACGACACAGAAACAGAGCTTGAATTTTTCTCGGATAAAAAAATTTCAGAAGAAAAAGTCAGAGAAGAATTAAAAAATTTCGAAGGCGAAATCAGGCAGAAACCGCCTATTTATAGTGCAATCAAAGTCGGAGGCAGAAAATTATACGAAAT
>OMSS01000231.1:0-1369 GCA_900313795.1 uncultured bacterium
TGCTCGTGGCTTTGACATCGTTTGTGTTTTTGATGGCATTAATTTTTTCAAAAACAATTATCCGCACAAAACAAAAAATGTATTACACCCTGATGTTGCTCTTAGAAAGCATTATTTTGGGACTTTTTTGTGCAAAAGATATGTTTGTGTTCCTCTTTTGTTGGGAAGCAGAGTTGATTCCTGTTTACTTCTTGATTTCGCAATGGGGTTCAGACAGTGCGAAAAAGGCCGCAATGAAGTATGTTATTTATACTTTTGCTGGCAGTTTGTTTATTTTTGCCGCAATGATTGGACTTTATTATTACGGATACCATTTGAACGGCGAATTGAGTTCAAGTATTGATTTCTTGCGGGTTTATGAGGCTGATGGAATTTATCCTCTTCTTCTGCAAAAAATTCTCTTCTGGTTTTTCTTTATTGGCTTTGCGGTCAAATTACCAGTTTTCCCGTTCCATACTTGGCTTCCGTCTGCTCACTCAGAAGCACCTGCTCCAGTTAGTATAATTTTGGCTGCTTTGATGTTGAAAACAGGGGCTTACGGACTTATTCGTTTCAATCTCGACTTGTTCCCAGAGTTGTGCATTCAATATGCTCCGACAATTATGGTTTTGGGCGTAATTACATTACTTTGGGGGGCTTTGGCGGCATGCAAACAAGGTGATATTAAAAAAATCATTGCATATTCGAGCATTTCTGCAATGGGATTGTTCTTAATCGGGTTGTCGTCTTTGAATAAAGTGGGTATTGACGGTGCAATGTTTGTGATTTTTGCACATTCAATGGCTGTTACTGGATTATTTTTGGTCGCAGGACTTGTTCAACAAGCGACAAAAACGAAGAGTTTGCAGGAAATTTCCGGACTTGGAAATTCAATGCCAAGGTTGATGTTCGGAAGTTGTATAATCATCTTGGCATCAATCGGAATTCCTATGACGATGGGGTTTGTAGGAGAATTTTCAACTTTTGTTGGAGCGTTTTCTGCTGATTTTGAAAATGCTTTGTTGCCAAAGGTTGCAACCTCGGTTGCCTTGTTATCATTGATTTTGACTGCTGTATATATGTTGAGATTTTATCACGGTGTATTTTGTTCGACACCGTTACCTGATCGCAAATTCAATGATATTACGGGACATAGGCTCATGTTAGTAATAGTAATTTGCTTCTGCTTAATTATTTTTGGCTGCTATCCTGACGGATTAATGAGTATTTACGGTGATGTAACGGATTCGTTATTAGATGTTTTGAGGGTATAAATATGGAATTATTATTGATTGAATTGAAAAATGTATTTTTACCCGAATTGTCTTTGCTGATTGCGATTGCGGTTATTTTTATAATGGAATTATTTTTTTCTAAACCTCTTTATAAA
>OMSS01000231.1:1387-2870 GCA_900313795.1 uncultured bacterium
CTCCCGATGCTCGCAATTTCAACTGGGATTGCTCATACAGGACATACGATTTTTTCTGAAATGTATGTTCAATCGAATTTTTCGATTGTGTTGAAATTATTGATTTTGATTGGCACATTTTTGACAATTTTGTTGTCTCAAAATATTATCAAAAAAATCAGATATAGAGCTTTTGAATATTATTTGATAATGCTCATTGGCACATTTTCTGCAATGTGTTTGGTCAGTGCAAATAATTTTGTTTCAATGTTTGTTGCAATGGAAACACTATTTGTTGCATGTTGCATGCTTATTGGTTTTTGGGATAAATATCGACCTAAAGAAGCGGCAATTAAGTATCTGATAAATTCTGCGGTTGCAACGGCGATTTTCCTTTTTGGCGTTTCAATTTTGTACGGAATTTCGGGCGAACTTAGTTTCACAATGCTGAATTTGCACTATTATGGACAGGATACGTCAGTTTTGTTTATGTTGGCATCAGTGTTCATCATTATTGGCTTGATGTTCAAAACTGGCTGTGTTCCTTTTCAACGATGGGTTCCTGATGTTTATCAAGGTTCTCCATATCCTGTTGCAGCGTATTTGTCAGTTGTGCCGAAATTGGCGGCATTTGGAATATTGGCAAGAATTATCGGCAATTTTATGACCGAAATGCCGATGTTGCAAATTGTAATTTCGTTTATTGCACTATTGACGGTTGCTTTCGGGCTTTTGGGTGCAATTAAACAAAATGACATCAAAAGATTTTTGGGCTATTCTTCGATTGCTCATTGTGGGTTTATGTTATTGGCATTGAGTATTTTTTCGGTCTTTGGCGTTGCGGCATTTATTTATTATGCAGTTGTTTATTTGTTTATGAATTTTGGTGCATGGGCGGCTGGTATAACTTTTGTTGCTTGTGTAGGAAGTGATAATATTAAAGATTATCAGGGTATTTTTTATGTCAGACCTTATTATACGACGGCGTTTGTCATTTGCCTAATCGCACTTGCCGGATTGCCTCCAACGGCTGGATTTTTGGCTAAAATTTTCTTATTCTCTTCTTTGACAAGAATGGATTTGTCTGGATTGCCTGTCGTTATAATCGCAATAATTTTAACGATTTACGGCGTATTTGCGTATATGAATTTGATAAGAACATTGTTTGAAAAAACGAGAGTTCCATCAATTTTGACATCTCCGCAGATGAATACGAAGGTCGTTCTTTATTTCTGTACGATTATGACCATCGTCACTTGCTTCTTTGCTAATCAAGTTGTATGGTGCTCGATGTTTGCGGCATTAGGTATTTAATAAGATAAATTTAAAAAAGCAAAACAAAAACCGCTCGATTTGAGCGGTTTGTCGTGTAAAATAATTTCGATTTTTATTAAAAATCGCTGATGCTTGTTTCCATTTTGATGTCGTGCCAAGTCGCATTTTCGTCCTCAAATGCTGTTGCATCAATCTTTTTCCAAATTTGTTTCCAAATTGTTGCCGGATT
>OMSS01000142.1 GCA_900313795.1 uncultured bacterium
CGCCCTGCAGGAGCGCATCACGTCCACGAAGGAAGGCTCCATCACGTCCGTCCAGGCCGTCTATGTCCCGGCCGACGACCTCACCGACCCGGCACCGGCCGGCACGTTCACGCATCTCGATGCGACGACCGTCCTTTCCCGCCAGATCGCCGAGCTCGGCATCTATCCGGCCGTCGATCCTCTGGACTCCACGAGCCGCATTCTCGATCCGCACATCATCGGCGAAGAACACTACAACGTTGCAAGAAAAGTTCTCGAAATCCTTCAAAAATACAAAGAATTACAAGATATCATCGCAATTTTGGGTATGGACGAACTTTCTGAAGAAGATAAAGAAACGGTTAACAGAGCAAGAAAAATCCAAAAATTCATGTCTCAACCGTTCTTTGTAGCAGAAAAATTCTCGGGCTTCAAAGGTGCTTACGTCAAGTTGGAAGACACTATCAGAGGCTTCAAAGAAATTATCGAAGGCAAACACGACAACGTTCCTGAACAAGCGTTCTATATGGTCGGAACTATTGAAGATGCTTTGAAAAAAGCAGAAACAATAAAAGAATAACGGTGTTTAAATGTCAAAAAAAATACATTTCAAACTCATAACTCATGAAAAAATAGTCTTTGAAAATGACGTTGACGAAATTTATTGCAAAGGCTTAGAAGGTGAATTCGGGATTATGCCCGATCACACCCCGTTTATGAGTGCACTCGCAATCGGAGTTACCAAAGTCGTAACCGAAGGTAAAGCGGAATATTTTGCCACCGTCGGCGGTGTTTTTCAAGTTTCGGACAACAATGCCGTTCTTTTGACCGAAGAGGCAGAAAACGGCAAGGATATTGACATTACGGTTGCTAAGACAGAAAAAGAAAAACTTGAGGCTAGAAACGGTAATCCTGACAATCAAAAAGATATCGACAATAAAAATAAGGCACTTGCAATCGCTTTGGCTAAATTTAAAGCAGCGATGAACGAAACAAATTAGGAGAGACAATGCAGAATATTTTGCGATTTGGATGGTTTATTTTGTCTAATATTACCATTGAGGGTAGAATTTCCAGAAAAGAATTTTGGAATTGGTTTTTGTTCTCTACCTTAGTTTCTATTGCATTGTTTTTGTTGTTTCAGTTGCCTGCATCAATTTTTAATGCTTTGGGTAAACACAGCGATATTGTTTCAGTTATTGGAACTATTTATTTGTATATTATTTCCTTTGCTCAAATTATTTTTAGTCTGTGGAAATCGATTGCAGACGTGACGGTGTCTATTAGAAGATTTCATGATTTTGGCAAAAGTGCGTTGGTCGTATTGTTTTATTGGATAATTGCATTTGTTGCTTCATTTATTTCCGCTGTGGTTGCTTTTTTTGCTTTGTATCATCAGTTACCTGAGACGATTTTAATCTTTACTGTCACTTTGATCCCTTTTCTTGTTTTTGGGATTTTTTCTCTTATTTATTTCTTCATTTGTCTTATCAAAAAAGGTGATGAGGGCGAAAATGAATTTGGCTTACCTAAAGAAAACGTATATTTATGAAAAAATTTTGGCAAACCGTCTGGTATAATTTAATTCACATCACATTCAAAGGAAGAACTTCGAGAAAAGAATTTTTCAAGTGGTTTTTGTTCGGACTCTTGGTTTCTTTAGTCTATTATGTGTTTGTTTCTTTGCCTGCAAGTTATTTCAACCCTCGATTAGAGCAACTTTCCACTGTTCCATCAATGCTCGCAACTTTTTATTTGCTGTTTTCTTCAATAATTATGCAAATCTTTTTACTCTGGAAGTTTTTAGCAGATATTTCAATTATAGTTAGAAGATTTCACGATTTTGGCAAAAGTGCTTGGTGGTCACTTGGAAAATATTGGGCGAAGGCTATCGGTTCTGTCGTTTTGACATATTTTATTTTTGCAATTATCCCAGGCTGCCCAACAATAGGTCTATTCGTCGTGTTCCTTATGTGCATTATTTTTTGTTTGTATTATCTTGGGCTTGAACTATTTAAAAAAGGAGACAAGGACGAAAATATTTTCGGTTTACCGCCTGAAAATTTATAATTTTGTGCGTTTTAAAATTTAATATTTGGAGGAAAAATGAAAAATTTTTGGAAAACAGTTTGGTTTAATTTGACTCATATTACATTTAAGGGAAGAACTTCAAGAAAAGAATATTTGTATTGGTTCTTGTTTCATATAGCATTTTCATTCGCTATATTGTTATTGATTTCTTTTCCCGCAAAAATTCTCGCTCCTCACAGCCAAGAATTGTCTACAACGGCAATGTTAATGGCAATGATTTATTTTTTAGGTGTTTCTTTGGTCGTATTAGTAATTTCGATTTGGAAATTTGTGGCTGATGTTACCGTTATCGTTAGAAGATTTCATGATTTTGGCAAAAGTGCTTGGATTGCTTTTCCTGTATATTGGTGTGTTGCGATGGTGGTCGCTTTTATTGCTGGCATTGGCTTCCCCATTCTTTATTCGATGGTTGCTCAACTCGATAAACAAGCCTTTAAACTTCTCGGCACTTCAACAGTTAATATTGTAATTCTTTTCTTTTCTATCGTTTTAGTTGCGATTTGCATCTTCAAAAAAGGTGACGAGGGCGAAAATAAATATGGATTGCCATCAGAACTTCAATAATTTATTTCGATTTTATAAAAAACACTATTTGTTGTATTTTTAATTTTGAGACAAAAACACTAATAGTGCTATTTGTTGCGTTGCAAGGATTAAGCGTACCAATAACACTATTAGTGTTATTGGTAATTTAAAAGTGATTAAAAAAAATATAAGTGGGTAATATAGAAGTAGCAGACCTTTTCCATACGATAATATTCAATATAGGAGATATATATGATAACATCGTTCGGCAAAACTATGTGCAACTTTTCATTCAGAACTCGTGCAACGAGAAAGGAATTTTTGAGTTTTATTGTAATGTGTCTGTTGATAACGTCGATATTCTTCTGTTTAATTGCTACGTTTTCGGTTGTTATTTTAGGATTGAGAATTGACGCTACGACAGGGGCTATGACAATTCCTTATAAAATGAAAACGCTTGGCATTTTGCCGTTTGTGTTATTGAATTTGACGGTAGGGGCATATATAATTTTCGCCGTGTGGAGTTTTGTTGCAGGCTCATTGCTTGCAATTAGACGTTTACACGACTTGAATTGTTCGGGAATTGGCTACTGGGTTTGGCTTGCATCAATCATTTCTTTCTTGATTAACACTTCGGGAATTTTCGCAGGAGTCTTGTTATACTTGATTATTGGCAGTGTCATCGCTTTGTCGATAAGTAGAAGTTTCCAATTTGACAATAAATATGGTAAAGTTGATTTAGAGGAAATAAGATACAACATCGAAAATCAACATGGATAAAGAAAAAAAGAAAAAAACTAAGAAAAAGGTTAACATTAAAAATATGGGCGTAAACATTGACAAAAACGAATATTACGAAATCGTTTTGTCAAAT
>OMSS01000222.1 GCA_900313795.1 uncultured bacterium
TTACCCGTTTTTCGCAGAGAGAGTTTCGATTTATCTGATTCCGTTATTTATTTTGTGGATAATTAAGCCGATTGATTATATTGAATTAAAGAGTAAAACACTTACTATAACAGCGATTACGTTATGTTGTTTAACTCTTTTGAATTATGGAAAAATTTACAAGTATTTTAGCCAAAATAGCGGCGTTACAACACTTGAAGTCATAAAACACAATTACGAAAAAAGATATCAGACCGAAAAATCTGCCTATGCAAAGGAATTCATTGATTTTTTGAGACATTCTGATTATTCTTCAGACGACTACATTTTCTGCAAATTCGCTAATCACAGGCTTTTTGAACTTTATGACTCAAAAGAAGATGTAAACAGAGAAAAAGTTTTTTATTTCCCCAGTGATTTAGATGAAGTCCCAACAGGAAGCACAATTTTCTTCTGCATTTCAGAAAAATACGATAACATTTACCCTGAAACGAGCGAATGGATTGAAAAACACGGAGAAATTTCATACAAAATTCCATCTTTCGGCTACAAATTTTTGAAAGTCAAAAAGGTTCGATAGAGTTATTTTTCCCCTAAAACGAATTTTTCGTCCGAAAGATTTTTGAATTTAAAATCAGAAGTTTTAAGTTCGTCAAAATTGCCGCCTTGAGCCTCAACAAGCGACATTGCATCTCCTACCGAATTTGCAAATTTCAAATCATTAAGTCGATTTTTTATAGGTTTTTTATAGGTTTTTGACAAATAATACTCTTCAAAAGAGGACAAATACACCTCATCGAGCAGGTTATCGTCAATTTCATCCTTATACTCACGCAAATTTATCGGGGTGGGCAACGTGACATAAAACACACTTTCGAATTTCGTCGTGGGGGACAAAACAGGCTTCATATCTTTGTATTCATAAAATAATCTAATTTTATCATTCAGGTACACAACTTTCTTCAGGTTTAATTTTTTATTGTAAAATTCGTTGTACGAACCAACTAAAACAAAGATGTTCACAGCGATTAAGAGAATTAAAAGTTTTTTAATTTCTTCAAACTTCACCCTTTGCAAAAATTCAAAAATCGAAATCGAAATGCAATAAACGAACGTCAACAAAAATATCAAATGGATATCACGATGCGAAATCCAATAACCACCGCTATAATGGTGTTTTCCACCCAAAATCAATAAAAAGGCAAACGTAAAAATTCCGACGAAAACAAAGCAAGGAAACAATGTTGCAACAAATTTTTTCTTGTCAGGCAATGCCACAAAATTCACAACCGTTAAAAATAGCAACGTCAAATAAATCGGAAGATAGTTCAAAATTATTTCATTAAAATAACTTTTCAAAAAGTCCGGAACGCTTGCCAATACGTCAATCAAAGGAACAGCCGCACCACCTGATTTGTGCAAATAATGGATTTTAAATCCAGCATTTGTAACCAAAGAAATCGCACCAATCAACAAAATTGCGAAAATTAACAGGGAAGAAAAAAGAACTTTTTTTCTACAATTTTTTGTAATAAGGCTTTCCGCCAAAAGCGAAAATATAGACAAAAAAACAACCGTAAGAGCAATCCCCGCAACGACTTCAGAAGATGATGCCATAACGAGTGCCAACACGCCAAAAAACCTTAAATCGACTTCTTTTTCACAAAGAATTTTATAAAAATTATAAAGAAAAATAATTAGCAAAAACGGAGACAATACAAACCTGAAAAATGCACAAAATATCAAGAAATCAGGCGGATTAAGCAGACAAATTAACTTAAATGCAAAAACAAAAAGTATAAAGGTCACAGGAATAACGATTTTCGGCGAAATTCCACGCAAATAGCCTGTTTTTTCCACACAAAGAACCATTCCGATTATTATCGGCACTTGAAACAATGCACCGGCAATCCCACTCCAGTCCTGCAAATTAGCCCCCAGAACAGATGGTAGCCAATACAACAAAAAATTGTTAACTGAAACGACCCAAGTTCCGTAATACCAAAAAGGTTTTACAAGAGTTACAGGGAAAAAGCCGTTACAACAAGTGTCATCGGCATTCAGACAAC
>OMSS01000143.1 GCA_900313795.1 uncultured bacterium
TAAAGCGTGATTCCATTTCAGCAACGGATAAACCTAA
Organism: uncultured bacterium; assembly: GCA_900313795.1. GTDB lineage: Bacteria > Cyanobacteriota > Vampirovibrionia > Gastranaerophilales > Gastranaerophilaceae > RUG841. The sequence goes on from OMSS01000143.1 coordinate 38, forward strand.
TGCTTTCAACAATGTTGTTGCCAAAATCTTTCTGTTTTTATCAATTTTGACATGAACTATATCATTCGCATCAGTTTCAATCTTCAACCATGCCCCTCTGTTAGGAATCAAAGTTGCGTTGTATAAACGTTTACCGGTCGGAGAGATTTCTCTCTTAAAATATACGCCCGGAGAACGTACGATTTGCGAAACGATAACACGTTCCGCACCATTGACGATAAATGTACCTTTGTCAGTCATCGTCGGGATATCACCGATATACACTTCTTGTTCTTTGATTTCGCCGCTGTCACGGTTAACCAAACGAACCATAACTCTCAACTGTTTTGCATAAGTTGCGTCATGTATTCTTGCTTCTTCGATAGTGTATTTCGGATTGTCGAATGTATAATTCGGTAAGAAGTGCAACTCCAAACGACCCGTATAGTCTTTAATCGGAGAGTATGAAAGAAATTCTTCCTTCAAACCTTCAGTCAAAAACCACTCAAAGGATTTCTTTTGGACTTCAATCAAGTCCGGCAAATAATCCAAACGAGTCTTGGGTATCCCCATCGGCGTTACTCTTTCAGAATAAGTTTTCTTTAACATTTATTCACCTCGCTGCATGTGGCATACTTTTTATTCAATTTTTTATAAATATGTATCAAGGGTTTTAGTCTATTTATCCCGTTTATTAAGGGTAATTTTGACACTATTTACCCGTTTTTAAATGATAACTTGCTGAAAGTTCCTCGTCAAGAAAAATGCTTAACAAAACTAAACTCATGTAAATATTTGTTTACAATATTTTTTGCGATTGGCAAAATGACCGTAGTTATTGATTTTGAATGTCAAGTGTTGCAAAAATATGATTTTGTATCAAAAATCTATACAATTCTTAACGAGCGAGCAAAAAAAAACTCAAAATGATATAATCAACTTATTATGAAACAGAATTTTAAAAATTTTTCGGTTGCCGTTTCGACGGTCGTAATAACAGTTACGGCAGCAATAATAGGCTATTCTGCCGTAAATATTTTTGACGAATATACAGAGAAGCATTTTGCAGAATATGCAAAAAATTCAGCAGAAACGCTTGCATATCAATTGTCTGCAATAATTGAGGACACTAAAAACGAAAATCCGCCTGTCCTCACATCTCTTGCGAAAGCAACCTTGTATAACGACAAAAACATCTCATTTATTGAGTTTGCGGATACCAACGAAAATATTATTGTTTCAGAAAAATCAGATTTATATAATCCGAAAGACTTTGACGGAATAAAGGTCAATACTCCCGTAAACATTAAAAAAGACGGAAAATACACAACCATTGCATATCTAAAAATGGGGGTGACTAAAAAATTTGTTAAACAACAAATCCAAAAGCAAAAAGTGGGACTTGTGGGTTTAATTTCGTTTTTGTGGCTCATTGTGATGATTTCTTGGGGAATTTCGAGATATTTGACAAGACGAGAAATAAATTTATTGTGTTACGGCTTAAAACACATTTCTGACGGCCATTTCGGCACGAAAATAAAACTTGAAGGACGAAAAGAAACGAAAGAATTAATTGATATTTTCAACAATCTTTCGACCAAATTAAAAAATTACGAAGAACAAAATGTCGGAAGCATTTTGCTTGAAAGAAACAAACTTGAAGCGGTGTTGATGAGTATTGTAAACGGCGTTGTTGTTTGCAATAACGAGGACGAAATTGTACTTATTAACCTTGCTGCGGAAAAGATGCTTTCTGTTTCCGGAGAAAATGTCAAAGGGGTTCAAATCCAGTGCTATTCTGACACACAAGGCGAACATTGTTTCAGGGATAAAATTGAAGAATTTAAGGACACTCCGCTTGATACAATTTTGAAAAATCCTCCCGAATTTACGGTTGAGATTGACAAAAAAATCATCAAATGCACGATTTCACCGATGTTTATGCAAAATGACGATTACGTTGGCTATATCATCGTAATGCTTGATGTAACAAAGGAAACAGAGGTCAATAATCTCAAAAACCAATTCATTTCAAATGTTTCGCACGAACTTCGAACCCCTGTAACGGTATTGAGAACTTACATTGACACGTTATATACAATGGGCGATGAGTTGGACGAAGAGACAAGAAAAGAGTTCACAGAAACCGCAAACAAAGAAGTTACAAGGCTTCACAGAATGGTTAACGACATTTTGGACGTCTCGAGATTGGAATCGCCTGATGTGGAACTTGAGAAGGAAATGACAGATATCACGCCTGTTTTGACAGATACGATAACTTCTATGCAAGTTCTTGCAGATGAAAAAAATGTCAAAATAAATCTTGAAAAACCTAACGAAGAAACTGTTTTACCGATAAACGTCGTAAATATGGAACGTGTTTTCAACAATTTGCTTTCAAATGCGATAAAATATTCGCCCGAAGGAAGTTCGATAGAGGTTGTATTGAAGAAAGACGGCGATTTTGCGGATATTTCCGTAACCGACCACGGCTGTGGAATTGCGGAAGAAAATTTACCAAAACTTTTCGAAAGATTTTATCGAGTTGAAAATTCCGTTCATACCGTAAAGGGCACGGGATTAGGACTTTATCTCGTCAAAACGACGATTGAAAAACATCATCACGGAAAAGTTTACGTTAAATCTAAAGTGGGCGAAGGCTCGACTTTTGGAATAAAAATACCCCTTTCTTTATAAAATCTTAATTTTATAGGGACAATTAAAAAATATGTTTCACATATAATATAAATATAAAAATGAATAGCAAATGGAGAAAAAAGATGACTAAACGTAACGTAGCGGTTATCGGTTGCGGACTTTGGGGCAAAAATATCGTAAGAAATTTCTACAATCTTGATGCCTTAAACACAGTTTGCGATTTGGATACCGAAAACCTTAAAAAATTGGCAATGGAGTACGAAAACGTACATTTCACAACCGATTTTAACGAAGTATTGAACAACCCAGAAATTGAAGCGGTTGCGGTTGTAACCCCCAGCCATACGCACTTTAAGGTTGTAAGTGCCGTATTGAATGCAGGCAAGCACGTTTACGTTGAAAAACCGATTTCGACCGTAGCAGACGAAGCGAAAAAGTTAATGGAACTTGCGGATGAAAAGGGCTTGACCTTGATGGTCGGTCACCTTTTGCTTTACCACCCTGCAGTAAACAGATTGAAGCAAATCATCAACGAAGGTATGCTTGGCGAAATCACTTATATTCAAAGCGATAGACTGAACATCAACTATTTTAAAAATGATAGAAGCGTTATGTGGGACTTAGCACCGCACGATGTTTCAATGACAGCATACGTTTTGGGCAAAGAACCAGTTCGAGTCATCAGTGCAGTCGGCGTTTCTTCTGATAAAAATGACATTATGGACATAACCCACGTCACTATTGAGTATGAAGGTGGAGTTGTCGGACAAATTTCTGACAGTTGGATTCACCCTGTAAAACGAGTAAACATGCTCGTTAGAGGTACAAAAGCAACTGCAATTTTCGATGATACGTTGCCCACAAATAAATTGGTTATAATTGATCACACAACTCCGGGTGCTGCAAAACCAGAACCGCTCGACTTCATTGAAATTGAACCATTGAAACTCGAATGTCAACACTTCCTCAACTGCTTCAAAACCGGCACAAAACCGAGAAGTGACGGTTTAAATGGATATCAAGTCGTAAGTATTCTTGAAGAAGCAGAAAAGATTATGCTTGGCGAAAGACGTGCAAGACTTGATAAAGTAAACTTTAAATCATCAAGAAGCAAAAAGAAATAAGGAGGAAAAATGGCAAACTTTCTTTCATTTTTCAGAGTCATTTTGGCAATATATATTCTTTTAATGCTTGATAGCCAAAGCCAAAACACCACATTTTATTGGGTTGCAGTCGGCTTGACACTTGCCGTAATCCTTCTTGACGCACTTGACGGTTGGGTTGCGAGAAAATTAAACGAAGCATCAAAAGTCGGTTCCATCATTGACATTTTAGGTGACAGAATCGTCGAAAACGCATACTGGATTGTATTTGCAGTATACGGATGGGTTAATATTTGCATTCCTCTTATCGTTATGACAAGAAGTTGCGTT
>OMSS01000145.1 GCA_900313795.1 uncultured bacterium
GACACCAATTACAAAATCGCTAAAAGATGCAGTAAATATGGACTTTGCAGGAATTGTAGGACAGAAAAGAATTATTCTTTTGACTGACGGTGGAGAAACATGCGACGAAAGCCCTTGTGACTATGCGATAAAACTTGTTCAAAGCAGAGATGATATAAAAATTGACGTAATCGCATTTGCAATAAATGACCCTGATGCAGACGCTCAACTTAAATGTACGGCAGTTGCAACATCAGGAAATATTTATCGTGCGAATACAGCCACAGACCTTGCAAAAAGCCTTGAACAGGCACTAAACGTCACAACAGATGTACAAGGTACAGTAATTATGAAACAACACTAATTCAAAAACGAAAAAGAATAATGACCGTTATTGAAGTCCATTTGCATCATAATTTCACGCCCCTCAAACCCCACAGGCGGTACAGCATACACAGGCACTCTCATTAACATGTGATACATAGCATCATCAAGTGACTTGTTACCCGATTGAGAAACAAATCGGCGGTTAATCAATTTTCCATCTGGAGCAACGGAAAACGCAATCTTTGCTGTACCTTGACCCTGAACGTTCAAAATAGGAAAATTTGCAAAAAGTCTGTTACGCAAAGAATTTTTGTATCTCAAATATTCTTCAACACTAATAGTGTTATCAGGCTTCGTTACGGGTTTTTTTTTTTTTGTTTTAGACTTGACAGTTTCGGGTTTTGCATTTGCAACTATTTGTGTTTTTTGAGAGTCTTGTTTTTTAGTGACAGGCTTAGGTGGAGTATTCTTTTCTGTTTTAGACGAAGTTTTTTGAGCAGAAGGTTTTGCAGGTGCAGTAACGTTTTTCTCATTAACACTATTTGTGTTCACACTATTTGTGTTATTTTCTTGCCTCACATTGTTCGATGAAGTTTCAGTAGGCTTTGAATCCGTCCAATATTCGTTTACATCAGAAGGTATATACGATTCGATTTCAACAGAGGCTGTTTTGTCGTGAGATTTTTTAACCAATACTGAAACATTTGAAATAATCATAATTGCGGCAGTAATCAAAACAACGACAAAAACAATAATAGCGACCAATTCAGAGGTTCGTTGTTTTTTCAAATCTTTTTCGTAAGAATTTTCGTTTTCGAAATCATCATCATTATGAGCGGAATTATTTTGATTATAGAGAAAATCGACATCTTTGCCAGAATTAAAATCTGTTTTGACGGTAGAATAATCGAAATTCTCAACAACTTCGACAAACTCATTGTTTCCACATTCACAAAAATCTGGTTTAAAATTAAAATTTCGACCACAATTATTGCATTTATAAATCATTTTGTCACTCTTTCGTAGTCATTATAATCGGAAGGAGAGGAATACCTGCTCGAACGAGCCATGGTAAATCCACCATTCACGTTAGTTATAACACGTTTTGAACCAGTTGGAAAGTTCAAAATCGCAGTTTTTTGATAACTCAATAGCAAAGGCTTTATAACCCGTACCGCAAGGGGGGTATAGGAAGGATTGGACGACCAAGTTTTGAGGTTTGAAATTGTTCCAAATTTGTCAACCGTGAACGAAAATTCAAATGATGTACCGATTGGAGCAGCAATTTTCGAATCTCTCATCAATTTATTTTGCAAATCTGAACGCCATTTGTTCCAAGCGATAATTTCTTCTTCTTCGGTCAATACCTTAACAGCAGGCTTGGTTACAGGTTTTTCACTAATCTTTTCAACAGGAGAAACAACCTTTGACTTTTCTGTATTGTTGACAACTTTAGACTCAGATTTTTGAACAGGCTTTGACTCAACCTTTTTGACCTCAGTTTTATTAAGTTGAGTTATTGGAGAATTTTTCTTTGACACTATTTGTGTTTTCAATTGATTTTGTTGAGATTTAGTAGTATTTTTTGCAGTTGAATTTTTGGAATTAGTATTGGTATTTGGCTTTATCTCGGGAATTTTGACATTCACTGGAGGAAGGTTTATGTCAACAGTCGGGGATTTAATTTCGACAGAATTTTGCACAAGATTCAAATCGGACGTTTTTGGTGCAGCAATTTCGTCAGAAATCAACTCCAATTTAAAATTTCTATCCTCAAAAGCAATCGGCTTGTGCGTTTTCGGGCGAAAGACACAAACAAAAACTGTTGCTATAAGAAAAAATGAAATTATAATAATCAAAATATTTTTGTTCATTATCTGTCCGCTTTCGCTCTAATTTCTTCAAGTGCAAATATTTCAAACTCTGTTCCACTCAAAAGGAAGGTTTCCGCAATCAAAAGTGTCGTAGGGACAAGTGCAGCAACGAGACTTAGAAACAAACCATAAAAATCCTGACCGATTTCAGTTGAAAAATAAGAAACATTCATTGTAAATTCGATTAGAATAATTATCAGAGCAGAATAAAGTGCAAAATTCTTTTCTCGTCTTGCCTTTGAAACGCCTTCAAGACCTGAAATCCCAGTGCAATGCAACAAATAGTTGCTAAAACCATCGTGCTTGATTACATCAGAATTTTCAATCTTTTTGTTTGTAGTAAAGGCGTGTACGAAAAGGAAAAACGCAAAAATAATCAAAAATGAAGCGAGAACCAAAAATACAGGAGAAAATCTCATTTGCGAAATTCTAACCCAACCTGCGGCTTCTGAAAAGCAATTAGCGAGAGTGTTTGAGACACCATAAGCCAAAAACGGTGCTGTTAAAAGTCCAACAAGAATTTCAAAAAATTGTTTGATTCTCAATTTGAACATTTTATCGCTGATATACTGAATTTTGGATTCGCTCAAACCATTGATATACAAGCCTATCCAGTTATTATACTCGTGAATAACCTTTTCTAAATCAGGTCGAAATTCATATTTGTTCAAAAGTTCTGCCAAAATATAACCATTACTCTTATAATAAGCCGATGCCGAAGCCAAAACAAAAGCAAATCCTACAAAAAACAGCGACATCAAAATCGGAAAAACAGGATTTTTCGTATAATCAAGATAATAAAGTAAATTAATCGTGTAAACGCCCACCATTATTAACGATGAAGAGAATATGAAAAAAGACTGGACAACTTTGGACATCGAATTAATCTTTGATACCGAATTAAACCAGCCAAACATACCCTGCTTGAACAAAAGCATAACGCCCAAAATTAAAACAGTATATAAAAATAAAAGTTTCAAATCGGTCGGCAAATGAATGTAATCGGCAGATTCTGTGATAGAAAGCCCTGTTGTGTAATTCGTCACAGCAAATGCACAGACAAAACAAGCCCAAAACAAAGCAAAATGCGTAAAAATCGCACCTTTAGTGTTCTGTGAAATTTTCTTCTTCAAATCTGCAACGGGTTGAGAAATCTCAGAAATTATTCCAACTCGTATATTTTCGATTTTTGATTTCGCTAAATCAAGTTTGGATTTTGGAGTAATACCATCAGTGTTATTCATATTGACATCATTAA
>OMSS01000146.1 GCA_900313795.1 uncultured bacterium
TCAAAAACTTCTTCATTTTACCCCCAGAAAACACAGAAATCTTTTCAAAATTTCTGACTTTTTTTCTTCAAAATCGTCACCTTCCGACAAAAATTGGATATATGTGCTGATGATATTGTCAAAAATATGTGCAAATAACATCGCCTCGTCCTCTTTCATTGGCTTAATTTCCGCAATATAACAAGCCATTTTATTAATGACCTTTATCATCGGGTGTTCCTGTCCTCTCGAAATGTTTTTCAACGAAAGAAGATTATTCTTCATATACCCTTTAATCGCAGATTTATTGAGTTCAAAATATCTGAACTTCAAATCAACGCACAACGACAATTTTTCCTTCGGGTCGGTCAGATTTTTACTGTCTTCCAATAATTTTTGATAACCTTCGTCAATAATGGTCGATAACCACGCCAAAAATAAGCCCTCTTTCGACTTAAAATAGCCGTAAATCGTTCCAACTCCGATACTTAATTCTTTCGCAATTTTATCAATCTGCGTACCCTCATAGCCGTAATTTTTAAAATACTCATGAGCAGTTTGCAAAATGTATTGTCTCTTTAATTCATCTACTTTTTCATTCAAATTTATCATAACAGAATAATATTCTATTTCAGAATATTATTCTATATCAAAAACCAAATTCTTTACATAAAGAAACATTCTATCCCGACATGGGCGAATTTCGGAGATTTTGTGTTTTTTTAGCAAACAAAAAAACGCCACCAAAAGATGACGTTTTTTGAAAAATTTAGTCTCAAAATTATTTTACAGTTCTAAGATATCTGTAATAGTCGTTTTTCGGGTATTTATCCGCCTTAGCGATTAAATCTTCACGAGTCAAAAACTTCATACGATAAGCAACTTCCTCGAGACATGCAATTTTGATGCCTTGATTTTCTTCGATTGCTTGAACGTATTGGCTTGCTTGAAACATCGAGTGGTGAGTTCCCGTATCGAGCCATGCGAAACCTCTGCCCAATTTTTCAACAGAAAGCGTACCTTTTTCGAGGTAAATTCTGTTCAAATCAGTAATTTCGAGTTCGCCTCTTGCTGATGGTTTAAGATTTTTCGCATATTCTACAACTTTGTTATCATAAAAATACAAACCGGTTACAGCGTAATCAGATTTCGGATTTTCAGGTTTTTCTTCAAGAGAAATAGCCTTACCGCCTTCACCAAATTCAACAACACCAAATCTTTCGGGGTCTTTAACTTTATAACCGAAAACAGTTGCACCGCCTTCTTCATAAGTTCTTTTAACAACTCTTTGGAGCATTGAAGAAAATCCGCCGTAGAAAATATTGTCGCCTAAAATCAAGGCAACACAATCATCACCGATAAATTCTTCGCCCAAAATAAATGCTTGTGCAAGTCCGTCAGGAGAAGGTTGTTCTTTATAGTTCAATTTAATACCGAAATCAGAACCGTCGCCCAAAAGTTTTTCAAAGTTTGGCAAATCTTGAGGGGTTGAAATAATCAAAATTTCATTAATTCCCGCAAGCAATAATGTGGAAAGCGGATAATAAATCATCGGTTTGTCATAAATAGGCAAAAGTTGTTTTGAAACTGTCATTGTAGTCGGATAAAGTCTCGTACCTGCACCGCCTGCTAAAATTATACCTTTCATTTTTGTCCTTTCCGTTTTATAACAAATCCGTCACGTCTTTTAAAAACGGTTGTTTTTTATCTTTTTCGCTTAATTGAGGTTCAAAATCGATACCCCAATTTACATTGATATCAGGGTCATTCCAACGAATACCTCTGTCGTTTTCAGGAGAGTATTCGTTTGAACATTTATACAAAAATTCTGCTTCATCACTCAATACAACAAAGCCGTGAGCAAAACCTTCGGGAAGATAGAGCATACATTTATTTTCTTCGGAAAGTTCTCTGCTTACCCATTTTCCGAAAGTTTTTGAGCCTTTTCTGATATCGACTGCAACATCGAGAATTTTACCTTTTACACATCTAACCAACTTTGCTTGTGCTTTCGGATGCATTTGGTAGTGCAAACCTCTCAAAACACCCTTTCTCGATTTTGAGTGGTTATCTTGATTAAATTCGTCATTAATGCCATTTTCAACGAAAACAGATTTTTTATAAGTTTCTGAAAAAAATCCTCTGTCATCGCCAAAAATTTGAGGGATAACGTAAATTACATCTTCTATTTCTGTTTTTTGAAATTCAAACGTCATCGCTAACCTCTCTTAGTTCTTTGCTGCTGCTTGTTTGTCAAGAATTGCCTGAATCCAATCTTGGTGGTTAAGATACCAATCGATTGTAATTTTAATACCTTCTTCGAACGTCAATGACGGTTTCCAGCCAAGTTCAGACGTAATCTTATCGTTGCTGATAGCATATCTTCTGTCGTGACCTAGTCTGTCTTGAACATATTTAATAGAACTTTCATCTTTACCCATAGCATCGAGGATAAGATGAGTAATTTCCATATTGGTTTTTTCGTTGTGACCGCCAATGTTATAAACTTCACCAACTTTACCTTTGTGAAGAACAACGTCGATTGCTTCGCAGTGGTCATAAACGTATAACCAGTCACGGACGTTCATACCGTCGCCGTATACAGGAACTTTTTCACCCTTCAAAAGAAGTGAAATAAAGAACGGAATCAATTTTTCAGGATATTGATAAGGTCCGTAATTATTTGAGCAACGAGTGTTCAATGTCGGCATTCCGTATGTTTCGTGGTATGCACGAACGAGCATATCGGCACTTGCCTTTGAAGCAGAATAAGGTGAATTTGGAGAAATCGGAGTTGTTTCATAGAAATAACCAGTTTTTCCCAATGAACCATAAACTTCATCAGTTGAAACTTGCAAATATCTGTCGATGCCGGCATTTTTAGCATTTTGCAAAAGGTTTAATGTACCTTTAACGTTAGTATCGATAAAAATTTCAGGACCTGTAATTGAACGATCAACATGGCTTTCTGCCGCAAAGTTAACGATAGTATCAACTTCAGGCATCAAATCTGCAACCAAATTCTTATCACAAATATCACCGTGAACAAACGTATAATTCGGATTATCCTTTACGTCGTCAAGGTTTTCGATATTACCGGCATAAGTCAATGCGTCAAGGTTGATTACTTTGTAATCGGGATATTTATTCAAAATATGTCTTACAAAACAATTACCAATGAAACCAGCACCGCCTGTAACTAATATTCTTTTCATTCATTTGTTCCTTATTTTCGTGCTAACCAAACACATTAGATATCAGTGCTTGAAAACATTGTATATCAGACATTCTGTTTTCGCAAGATTAATAACCGTAATATTTTTGAAAATCCTGCTTTTCGATTTCTTTGTCCGTCAATTCATAGCCTGTTTTTTCTTTTAAAAACTTTATCAATTTTTTGTTGCAATCTTCAGAATTTTCATCACTTGAACA